>NZ_LLXS01000001.1:0-124517 GCF_001431585.1 Stenotrophomonas pictorum JCM 9942
GTTAATGGGGGGATTACCCCGGCATCGATACGCGCCTGCCAGTCTTTCAATTCCCGGGGATTCTGGCTGTAGCCGGTATCGATGCGACTGATCGCGCTGACGCCCAATCCGATCAGATCGGTGTCGGCATGGGTGGTATAACCCATGAAGTTGCGATGCAGCGAACCTTCGCGCTGCGCCCGTGAAAGATCTTCTTCGGGCAATGCGAAGTGATCCATGCCGATGTACTGGTAGCCCGCCGCCGACAGCCGCTCCACTGCAAGTCCCAGCAAGGCCAGCTTCTGCTCGGGCCCCGGCAGGTCGCCATCGGCGATCTGCCGTTGAGCCTTGAACATGTGCGGCAGATGCGCGTAGCCGTAGATCGCCAGCCGGTCCGGCCTTGCCTGCAGCACGGTGTCCAGCGTGCGGCCGAAGCCCTCCAGGGTCTGTCGCGGCAAGCCGTAGATCAGATCCACATTCACCGAGCGCATGCCCGATGCGCGACAGGCATCGATGATCGCCAATGTCTCGGCCACACCCTGTTCGCGATTGATCGCCTGCTGCACCGCCGGATCGAAGTCCTGCACGCCAAGACTGGCGCGGTTGAAACCCAACCGGGCCAGGCGCCCGATGTCGTCGGCACTGACCGAGCGCGGGTCCAGCTCGATGGAGAAATCCCGCGCGGCGCGGGTACTGAAGTCAAAGCGCTGTCCCAATCCGTCGATCAGCCGCTCCAGCTGCGCAGGCTCCAGGAAATTGGGCGTGCCGCCGCCCAGGTGCAGCTGGATGACATCGCGCCCAGGCGCGAACAATGGCGCGACGCGATCGGCTTCCAGCAGCACCCGCTCGACATACGCCTCCCCCTTGCTCCGGTCACGGCTGATGACCCGGTTGCAGCCGCAGTAGAAGCAGGGGCTGGTGCAGTAAGGAACATGCACATACAGCGACAAATGCCGCCCGGACGCATTGCTACGCGCAATCGCCGCGCGGAACTGCGCCTCGCCGTAACCGTCATGGAAATGTGGCGCGGTGGGATACGAGGTATAGCGCGGCCCCGGGCGGTCATGGCGGCGCAGCAGCTCCGGATCAAACGTCCAGCCCAGCGGGTTCAGCGGTACAGGTTGCATGTCCATGGAGCCAGCGTGCCCCAGTCCCGCCATCGCTGCCTTGAGCTGGATCAATCGTGCCCGCCCGCGTCAAAAAGGCGCGCCCATCCATTCAGCCAGTGGTCCGGTCAACCGCCGTCCGGATGTGTCATGTACGCCTGATTCAAAGAACCGGGAAGGCCGGTGCGCTGTAGCGGCGCCAGATGGCAGTGGCAACCCGTTGCGCCGCGGCATCTGCCAGCTGCTTCATCTGCGGGTTGCCAAGCTCCGCGGTGGTCTGCCCGAACAGCTCCAGCCAACGCTGGAACATCGACCACTGCAGCCCCGGTATCGCCAGATGCTTGGGCATCGGTGCCCCGCTGAAGCGGGATGTGCCGCGCAACATCGTCGACCAGAAATCGATCAGCAACAGCAGGTGCGACTGCCAGTCATGTACCCGCGCCTCGAAAATCGGGCCAAGCACCTCGTCTTCGCGCACGCGCGCATAGAAGCGCCGCACCAGCGCTTCCACCTCCTGTTCGGTGCACACATTCACTTCAGGCTTCACCGCCGTTCTCCTTTCCCTACAACCGCCCTCCGATGGTATCCACTTGATCAGGATCAAGGACCGCACGACGGGCGCCACCTAGCCTTGCACATTGGCGCCCCGCGTGCATTCAGGCATTGCCCTGCGTGCAACCCGGCGTCGTGCTCTCTCAATACGGCCCACTTGGATTCCGCGATGACCGCTCCCGACAAGCCCGCACCGACCGAACCACGACCGCTGCTCCAACTGCTCGGTGCCGTACTGTGGCCCAGCTTCTTCACCGCCGCAGCGATGTCGGCGGTGCTGTTCGCACGCGTGGATCCGGTTGAACTGCAGCGGATCAGCTTTCCCGCGCTCTCCATCAGTCGCGAACTGGGCTATTCGCTGGGCTTCTTCGCGTTCTGGCTGGGCACGCTGTGCGCCTGCAGCGTCACCGCCTTGCTACTGCGCCCCTCCCGCGAAGCCCCGGAGATCTTTGAATGACAGGCGCCTGTCCGGCCTTGCCTTTGACCAGCCGCAGCTGCACCCGGGCCGCCGCGATGGCGATCATGCTCGGCGCCTTCTACGCGATACCTTGGCTGACCTGGAACGGCAAGCCGGGATTTCTGCTTGATATCGGCACTCGCCAGTTCCATGCCTTCGGCCTGTCCATGCAACCAGAGCAATCCGTCCTGCTGCTCTGGATCGCCTTGGCACTGATCGCCGCACTTTTCCTGGTGACAAACCTTTATGGCCGCATCTGGTGTGGCTATGCCTGCCCGCAAAGCGTGCTGACCCGCCTGTTCCGCAACTTGGCCCGACTGACAACACTGCCCGCCCCCTACACCTCATTCGGAGTGGCGATCCGCCACGCCAGCTGGGCAGGCATCGCACTGTGGACCGGCGTCACCTTCGTCGGCTACTTCACGCCGATCGCGGATCTGGCTCGCAACCTGGCGGGTTTCTCCCTCAACGGCTGGGAGATTTTCTGGATCAGCTTCTATGCGCTGGCCACCTGGGCCAATGTGCTGTACCTGCATGAGCAGGTATGCACGTATCTATGCCCCTACAACCGCGTGCAACACCTGATCACCGACAGCCGCACGCCATCCATCCAATACGACGCCGCACGCGGCGAGCCCCGCGGTATGCGCAGCGGCCACAGTGAAAGCGTCCTGAATCGCCCCAGAGGCCTGCTGGATCCCGAGACTGCGCGTGACTACGCCTTTCGCGCCGCCCATCCGGAAATCGCCGGGGCCCTGCCCAAGTTCGCTCCGGCGCACCTGGGGGATTGCATCGACTGCGGTGCGTGCGTCGGCGCCTGTCCGATCGGCCTGGATATCCGGACCGGACACTCCAGCAACTGCATTGAATGCGCTGCCTGCGTCGATGCCTGCGACAGCAGCATGGTCCGGCACCGATTCCCCGCAGGCCTGATACGCCGAACCCATATCGCAGCGGGCCAGACAGATGAAAAAAAATCATTGCGCATCAAGCCGCTGGTTTTTGCCGGCGCAATGCTGATCTGCTTCGCGGCGGCAGTCCTCACCGCCAGCACCTTGACTTGAGGCAGGCTTCACGCCAGGAACTACAAACCCGCTTCAAAAATCATGCAAAACAAAAGGCCCGCTTGCGCGGGCCAAAATTTTGCATTTTTTCAATTGGAGGCCTGGGTCGGAATCGAACCGGCGTACGCGGATTTGCAATCCGCTGCATAACCACTCTGCTACCAGGCCAAAATCTGAAACGCCGGGGGATTCATTCCCGATATGAAAAAACCCCTTTTACGGGGCCTTTTCCGAATTTGGAGCGGGAAACGAGACTCGAACTCGCGACCTCAACCTTGGCAAGGTTGCGCTCTACCAACTGAGCTATTCCCGCGTTTGATGCAACGCATTCTACAGTCTTCCGAAACAATGCGCCAGCACTTTTAACAAATTTCTTCACATCTCGAGGGACGTGTTTTCAACGCGCCTCATGAAAACCCATGTCGTTGCCGGCGTGGATTTCCAGGATGAAACCACCTTTACAGCAGCGGCTTCACCATGAACTGGAGCGGGAAACGAGACTCGAACTCGCGACCTCAACCTTGGCAAGGTTGCGCTCTACCAACTGAGCTATTCCCGCTTGGCGGGATCCAATTCACACCCAAACTGGAGCGGGAAACGAGACTCGAACTCGCGACCTCAACCTTGGCAAGGTTGCGCTCTACCAACTGAGCTATTCCCGCTTGGGAGGCGAAATTCTACAGGCATTCACCCACCTGTCAACAGCCCCTTCAACTTTTTTTGATCTTCTGCCGCGCGGCTTTTTCCTCTTCGCGCAGGCTCGGCCACGCCGCCATCAGATATTGCGCACCGGAGATCAAGGTCAGCAGTGCGGCGATCGCCAGCATCCAGTCGCCCATATGGAAAACCGGCACTCCCATCCAGATGTCAGCGGCTGGAGTATTGGGTGAAACCGAATACAACAGACACAGCAGCGCGACCATCTGCGCGGTGGTTTTGACCTTGCCGATCATCGCCACACGCACCTTGGCGCGCTGGCCGATCTCAGCCATCCATTCGCGCAGCGCCGACACTGCGATCTCACGTCCGACGATCACCGCCGCCCAGAACGCCATCCATGGGGTGGGATGTCCCTGCACAATCAGGAACAGCGCCACTGCCACCATCAGCTTGTCTGCAACCGGATCCAGAAAGGCACCAAAGGCCGAATGCATCTGGTAGCGGCGCGCCACCCAGCCATCAAGCCAGTCGGTGATCGCCGCCAGACCGAAAATCGCCGCGGAGGCGAAGTTGGTCCAGGCATAGGGCAGGTAGAACACCAGCACCAGCACCGGGATCATCAGGATCCGCAGCAACGTCAGCCAGGTGGGGACAGTCAAATTCATTAAAACGCTACTCCGCTGCCGCATCCGGAATCGACAGTCCATGAAGGTTAGCGTAGATCCGCGCCGCGAGGGCCGCGTTGATGCCATCCACGCGCGCGATCTCCGCCTCGCCGGCAGCCTTGAGCCCGGCCAGGCCACCAAAATGTTTCAGCAAGCTGGCTCTGCGGCGAGGACCAATGCCCGGAATATCTTCCAGTTTGCTGGTCATACGCGCCTTCTGCCTGCGACCGCGGTGTCCGGTGATCGCAAACCGGTGCGCTTCGTCACGAACCTGCTGGATGAACTGGAGCGCGGGTGAAGCCGCGCCGGGACGGAGCTCACGCCCGTCGGGCAACACCAGCGTCTCGTCGCCCGCGCGGCGTTCAACGCCCTTGGCGACACCCACCAGCATCACCCCTTCAACTCCGAGATCGGCCAAGGCAGCAGCGGCTTGCGCAAGCTGTCCGGCGCCACCGTCGATCAACAGGATATCCGGCAGCGCCCCTCCCTCCTCGACCGCGCGACGGAATCTACGTTCGATGGCCTGATGCATGGCTGCGTAGTCGTCGCCCGGCTCGATCCCGCTGATATTGAAACGCCGGTACTGCGCCCGGACCGGCCCTGCCGCATCGAACACCACGCAGGAGGCGACGGTCGCCTCGCCCATGGTGTGACTGATGTCGAAACATTCCACGCGCTTGACCGGCTCGGCCAGGCCAAGCAGGTCACGCAACGCGTCGCTGCGCGCTTGCTGCGCGCCACGACTGTCGAGCTCGCTCACCAGTGTGATCTGCGCGTTGCGACTGGCCAGTTCAACGTAACCGGCGCGCTCACCGCGCACATTCCACTTCAACGCGACCTTGTGCTCGGCGGCCTCGCTCAGGGCAAGCTCGATCACGTCCACATCCGGGATCTCGCGATCCAGGAGAATCTCCGCTGGCGGCGCATGCTCACCGTAGTACTGCGAAACAAATGCCGCCAGCACTTCTTCAGCACTGTCTTCGCCATTGGTCCGCGGAAAAAATGCACGTGTCCCCAGATTGCGGCCATCGCGGAAGGACAGCAGCATCACGCATGCACTGGCTCCCTGCATGGCACATGCCAGCACATCCAGATCCGCGGCCCGTCCATCGACGTACTGGCGATTCTGCATGCTGCGCAGGGAGGTGATCAGATCGCGCAGACGCGCGGCACGCTCGAACTCCAGGGCATCACTGGCTTCCTGCATCTGCTGGCCAAGTTCCTGCGCGAGCAGGTCGCTCTTTCCTTCCAGGAACAGCGCGGCCCGGTGAACGGATTCGGCATATTCCTGCGGCGCCACCAGCTCCACACACGGCGCACTGCAGCGTCCGATCTGATACTGCAGGCACGGACGCGAACGGTTGCGGAAGACGCTGTCCTCGCAGCTGCGCAAGCGGAACAGCTTGTGCATCAGATTCAAGGTTTCACGCACCGCGCCTACGCCCGGATAGGGGCCGAAGTACCTGCCCGGAACCGCGCGCGGCCCGCGGTGCAGCGCGATACGCGGCCAAGCTTCCCGCGTGAGCAGCACCTGGGGATAGGTCTTGTCATCGCGCAGGGACACGTTGTAGCGCGGCGCCAGCGACTTGATCAGCTGGTTCTCGAGCAGCAACGCCTCCGCCTCGGTACGCGTGACGGTGACATCCATCCGCGCCACCTGTGACAGCATCATCATGATCCGCCGGCTTTTGGGCGAACCGTTGAAATAGCTGCCCACCCGCTTGCGCAACGCACCGGCCTTGCCGACATACAGCAAGGTATCGTCGGCCGCATACATGCGGTAAACCCCGGGCGCCGTACTCAATCCCGCCGCGAAGGCCTTGCCGTCAAATTCACTGGAGCTCTTGCCACTCATCCGTCTATCGGCACGTCACTCAATTCGCCGCTGACCGGGTCGAATCGCAAAATCGCGTGCGCATCGGTTTCAGCAATCCAGACCACGCCGGCGGCGACCGCCAGCGCGCACGGGCCATGCAATCGTCGGGGAAGGTTGACCGTGGAAAGAACACCCCCGCCCAACCGCAGAGTCCGCAGGGTGCCGTTGCCGGCATCGGCAATCCACAGCAGCGGGGAATCAGCCCCCATCGCCAAGCCTTGGGGATACTGCAGCTGTGCCTGCGCGCGAACGCCATCCTCGCTGCCAAACTCCCAGACGCCTTTACCGATCAAGGTTTGCACCAGATCGCCACGCAACTGTACCGAGCGGATCGCCGAGCCCAGCGCGTCACAGACGTACATGACCTGCTGCACGGCCACCAGTGCGCATGGCTGCGCGAATGCGGCCAGATGGCCGCTGCCATCACGGACTTCCGCAGAACCGGCACCGGCCCGCCAGCGAAGCGCGCGACTGCCGAGGTCATAACTCCAGATGTGGTTGTCACCGGCCATGGCGATATGCAACTGGTTGTCTGCAACGGCCACATCCATCGGATGGTTCAGCGGACTGTCCCAGGGCTGGGCGAGGATGCCTTCCACCGGATCGCCGGCACGCCCGGTGCCACACAGGGTTTCCACCTGCCCGGAAAGCAGGTGGATACGGCGCAGCGCATGATTGCCGGTGTCGGCGACGTAGAGCACGTCACGCACCAGCGCCATGCCATGCGGACGGTTGAACGCGGCCTCGGCAGCTGCGCCATTGATCATGTCAGCGGTACCAACGCCGAACTGGCGCAGCACACGTCCGCTGTGGGCACACTCGAGGATGCGGTGATGGCCGGTGTCTGCCACGTACAGCCGATCCTCCGTTGCCAGCAGCCCCGCCGGAAAGCGCAGCGGCAGCATCGGCTCGGCATTGATCTCGCGCCCGTCGCTGGTATCCCCGTCCAACGGACGCATCAACCCATCGCACAGACCATTCAGCATGCGCTCCAGATCAGCCCCACCGCCGACGATGCGCTCGCGCTCCTGCCCCTGCGCATCAATCAGCACCAGCGTGGGCCAGCTTTCGATACCGAACCTGCGCCAGGTCTCCCACTGCGCATCCAGGATGACCGGCGCACTGACACCATGGCGCCGCAACAGCTTCAAAGCCGGCTGCGGTTCGCGCTCGAAATCAAAGCGCGGCACCTGCACCACCAGCAGCTGGATACGCCCGGGGTTGCGTGCCTGCCACTGCGCGATCTCGGCCAGCCGTTGCGCACACCACACCGAGGCACCATTGACGAAGGCCAGCACCAGCGGCCTTCCGCGATAGTCCTGCAGGGTCGACGGCGCGGCATTGAGCCAGATGCCGGACTTGGGAAGCTCCATAGCAAGCTGAACGTTCATGGGCCGATTATGCCGGAGTCGGCTGCCGCTGACAGGCGGCGCACGGTCGCCTGCGCCGCCGCGTCCACCAGCGCCCAGCTGTGTTCGAAATCCCGCCCATCGCCGTAATAGGGGTCTGGCACGGCTTCCCCGGGCATCCCGGCCCACGGCAGCCACAGCACCGCCTTGTGCGCCGCACCGGCGGGCGCCAGCGCCCGCGCATCTTCCAGGTTGCCCTGATCGGCGCACAGGATCAGGTCAAAGCGATCGAAATCCTCGCGCAGCAGCTGTCGGGCCTTCAATCCGCCGATATCCACGCCATGTCCGCGTGCGCAGGCAATCGCACGCGGATCCGGTGCGCGGCCGATGTGCCAATCGGAGGTTCCGGCCGAATCCAGCTCGACCCTCCCGGTCAACGGGGATTGGGCGATCCGCCGCCGCAGGGCGCCCTCGCCCATCGGTGAACGGCAGATATTTCCCAGGCAAACCACCAGCAGCCTCACCCGCCTGCCCTCATCATCGCCTCGGCCCTCTCCAGATCTTCGGGGGTATCGATACCCGGCGGAAACGGTGCCGGCGACAGCGAGACCGAGATACGGAACCCGGCTTCAAGTGCACGCAGTTGCTCCAGTGATTCGACCTGCTCCAGCACGCCCGGCGGCATCGCCGCGAACTGGCGCAGGAAACCCGCGCGATAGCCGTAGATGCCGATATGGCGGAGCCATTGCCCGGCAGGCAGAACGTCCTTTGACTGCGCAAAGGCATCGCGATGCCACGGGATCGGCGCCCGGCTGAAATACAGGGCGTCACCGTCGGCGGTGCGGACCAGCTTCACCACATTGGGATCGAACAAGGTGGGAGCATCTTCCACCGGCGCAGCCAGGGTGGACATGGGGGCGCCACTTTGCGCCACTGCCTCGGCAACTGCACGGATGCCGGCGGCGGGCGCGAACGGCTCGTCCCCCTGCAGATTCACCACGATCACATCGTCGTGCCAGCCGGCATGGCGCGCGCATTCGGCCAGACGGTCCGTTCCGGAAGCATGCGCGGTATCCGTCATCGCCACACGGATCCCTTCCAGCCCGTCGAGCGCGGTGGCGATACGCGCATCATCCGTGGCGACCCACACCTCGCGCGCACCGGCATCCAGCGCACGTTTGGCGACATGCAACACCATCGGCTCGCCGGCCAGCAGCGCCAGCGGCTTGCCGGGCAGGCGCGTGGAGGCAAAACGCGCCGGTATGGCGACAACGAAATCGGGAATCGAGCCCATATTCACTCCTTGACCGGCAACAGCTGCCTGTATTCCGCCCTGTCCATCCGCTCCCGGATCAGGGAAGTGGAAGGCATCAAATGATCCAGTCTTTCAACCACGCGCCAGCTTGACCAGCCGGTCCAGCAAGGCCACCCAGAAGGCAGCAGGCAGCTCGGCCTGCAACGGCACTACAAAATGCCAGTCATTGGCGAACGCCTGGCACTTCACCGCGTCTTTCTCGGTCATCAGTACCGGCAACTCGCTACCGAATGAGAGGTCTTCGGGCCGATAGCGGTGATGATCGGCGAACGCATGCGGCACCACGCCGATGCCCCGGGCGCGCAGCATCTGGAAGAAGCGCTGTGGATGCGCGATTCCCGCCACGGCATGCACGCGCTGTCCAGCAAAACTGTGCAAGCTGCGCACACGCCCGCCGTTGAGCGGCCGCGCCGAATCGATTCGAAGACGCATGGCCCATTCGCCAAAGCCCGATGCCGGCGCTCCACCTGCCGAATCGCTGGCCTGCCCCAGATTGACCACGCGGAAATCGCAGGCAGCGGCGCGTGCCACAGGCTCACGCAACGGACCGGCCGGCAACAGGCGGCCGTTGCCGTAACGACGCTGCGCATCAACCACTTCGATCTCGATATCGCGCGCCAGACGATAATGCTGCAATCCGTCATCGCAGACGACCACGTCGCACCCGGCGCCCAGCAGGGCCTTGGCGGCGGCGACGCGATCCTTGTCCACGCGTACCGGCACCCCGGTTTTCCATGCGATGAGCAGGGGTTCATCGCCCGCCAGGCCCGGCGGCATCTCCGGAGTGACCCATCGCGCCGTATCGGCCTCATCACGGCCATAGCCGCGACTGGCGACACCCGGTTTCCAGCCGGCTTCGCGCAGGCGCGTGACCAGTTCGATGGTCAATGGCGTCTTGCCCGTACCGCCGGCGGTGATGTTCCCCACCACGATCACCGGTACCGGCACCTGCCGGCTGCGCAGAACCCCCCGGCGATACAACCAGCGACGCAGGCCGGAAACGGCGCCATACAGCGGCGCCAGCACTTTCGCGACCGCCGGCACCTGGCCACCGTCGTACCAGTACGCCGGTGTCTGTGGACCTTGCCGTGCCATCAGCCCTGGCTCTCCCGGAACTGCATACGGTGCAGGTGCTCATACAGGCCGCCGTGCGCCATCAGTTCGGCATGGGTGCCGCGCTCCACAATGCGCCCCTGGTCCATCACCAGCACCTGGTCGGCGTGTTCGATGGTCGAAAGGCGATGGGCGATGACCAGCGTGGTGCGATCAGGCATCAGTTTCTGCAGCGCATCCTGCACCAGACGCTCGGACTCGTTGTCCAGCGCGGCGGTGGCTTCATCCAGGATCAGGATCGGCGCATCCTTGAGCATCGCGCGGGCGATGGCCAGACGCTGGCGCTGGCCGCCGGAAAGCTTGCCGCCCTTCGCCCCAACCTGCTCGTCCACACCCATCGGCATCTGTCCGACGAACTCCCGCGCATTGGCACCGGCAATGGCCCGTTCCAGCTGTTCATCACTACTGGAGGCCAGCTCGCCATACGCCACATTCTCGGCGACGCTGCCGTTGAACAGCGTCACATGCTGTCCGACCAGTGCGATCTGACGACGCAGGTCGGCCAACCTGTAGTCCTGCAGCGGATGCCCGTCGAGCAGGATCTGCCCACTTTCGATCTCGTAGAAACGTGGAATCAACTTGATCAACGTCGACTTGCCGCTGCCGGAACGGCCGACGATGGCCGTCACCGTACCGGGCCTGGCGATGAAGCTTATGTCTTCCAGCGCGGGCTTGGTCTGGCCTTCGTAACGGGCGCTGACATGCCGGAATTCCAGCTCTCCCCGTGCACGCGTCAAAGGCACGCTCCCGGTGTCCGTCTCGTCGGCCGCATCCAGCACCGTGAAAAGACGCTGTGCGGAAGCAATGCCACGCTGGGTCATGTTCTGCACATTGGTCAACTGCTTGAGCGCTGGAATGATGGTCAGCATCGCCATCATCAAGGCGACAAAATCTCCCACGGTCAGCCGCCCTGCCGCGGCTTCGTGACCGGCGATAAACAGCAGCGCGGCCAGACCGATGGCACCGATCAGCTGCACCATCCCCGAAGAAATACTGCGCGTCGCCTCCACCTTCATCGCCAGTCGCAGATTGGTGTTGGCAAGGCCGGAATAACGCGCCATCTCACGGGGCTGGGCACCGTAGATCTTCACTTCCTGCTGACTGGACAAGGTCTGGTCGGCCGCCTGCAACAGTTCGGCACTGCTTTCCTGGATCCGGTGGCTGATACGGCGGTAGCGCTTGGCCACCTTGTTCATCACCCATGCCAGCGGCGGGGCCAGCACGAAGATGGCCAGCGTCACCTGCCAGCTGTAATAGAACATCATCGCCAGCGAACCCAGTGCCTGCAGCGACTGCTGCAATACCACCTTCATCGCATCAATGGCGGCCTGCGCGACCTGGTCACTGTCCGAGCCCAATCGCACCAGCATCGATGGAACCGGCTCGGCATCAAAGCGCTGGCCGGGAAGCCGCAGATACTTGCCCAGCACCCGCACCCGCAGGTCCCGCGCAATGCTGCGCGCGGCCTTGCCCATGCCGATGTCGGTCAGGTAACCGGCCACACCCCGCAGCAGAAACAGGCCGATGATCGCCAAGGGCATCCATGGATTGATGTCCTCCGGATTCACCAGGTTGTCGGTGATCGGGCTCATCAACGCCAGAAAGCCCATGCCGGCGGCCGCTTCGATCAGCATGCCCGCCAAGGCCATGAGCAGCAGCACCCGGTAGGGCCTGGCAAAGCCGAGCAGGCGCTTGTAGGTCTGCCATGGGCTGGCCAGTACGCTCATTGCCTGGCTTCCGGTGCAGTGGCGATGGCGATGCGGCGGAAGCCCAACTGGCCCAGTGCGTCCTGCGCGGTGACCACGGCTTGATAAGGTGTGCGGGCGTCGGCGCGCAGCAGCACCGTCTGCTCGCGATCAGCACCGGCCAGTTGACCGATGGTCTGCTTCAACGACTCGATGTCGGTGCGCAGCACTTCCTGGTCATTGATGAAATAACGGCCATCGGCATTGACCAGCACGCTCAGCGAGCGGGGCGGCTCGGGGTTGTTCTGGTCGCTGGCAGTGGGCAACTGCAGCTGCAAGGTGGAGCGCGCATCGAACGTGGTGGTGACCACGAAGAAGATGATCAGCACCAGAATCACATCGATCAGCGGAACCAAATCGATCTGCGGCTCATCCTGCAAGCGGTTGTCACGGATACGCACGGCTCAGGCCTTTTCCATCGCAGCCGGACGCTGGACACCGGTGGCCTTGTTGGCCGCCAGCACCGCCGGACGGCCATCGAGCGAATCCAGCAGGGCACCGGCTTCCTGCTCCATTTCGATCACATAGCCGTCGATGACCCCGCGGAAATAGCGATGGAACATCAACGCCGGAATCGCCACCATCATGCCCGTGGCCGTGCACACCAGCGCCTTGCCGATACCGCCAGCCAGCTGATTCACATCGCCCACACCATGGTCCAGTATCCCCAGGAACATCTGGATCATGCCGACCACGGTACCCAGCAAGCCCAGCAACGGGCCCGCCGAAGCGATGGTGCCCAGCGCATTGAGGAAACGGCCCATGCGGTGAACCAGATGGCGACCGGTGTCTTCGATTCGCTCGCGGATCTGGTCGCGCGGCCGGTTGCGCGCTTCCAATGCCGCCGCCAGCAACGCCCCCAGGGGAGAATTGGCACGCAGGGATTCGATATGCGAGGCATCGAGCTTGCCCCGTGCGGCCCAGTTGCGGACTTCCTGCCCCAACCCCGGCGGCAGCACTTCGTTACGCCGCAGTGTCCAGAAACGCTCCAGGACAATCGCCAAAGCCAGTACGCCCAACAACAGCAGCGGCACCATCGGCCAGCCGCCCGCCTTGACCAGTTCCCACACGTTTCAACCCTCTGGCACTGCGGCCATCTGTTCGATCGGCGATAGGATAGCAGCCGCCCGGGCCCGCTCCGCTGCATCCCATACATGCGAGCGCCAGATCCGGCGTTCACGCACCTGCAGATCCTGACCACCCAGCCAGACGCTGACCGCGCCACTGGTTGCGGTATTCAGCACTTCGGCCCCCGCGTGCTGCCAGCGCCGGACAACGTCCGCGCGCGGATGGCCAAAGCGGTTGCCATGCCCGGTAGAGACCACCACCAGCCGGGGCCGGATGGCGGCGACAAAATCCGGGCGCGAGGATCCGCCACTGCCATGGTGCGGGGCCACCACGACATCGGCCTTCAGCAGCGCCCGGCTGCGCTTCACCAGCCCCTGCTCGATCACCTCGCCGATATCCCCGGTCAGCAGTACCGTGCCATGGGGTGATGCCACACGCAGCACACAGCTGGACTCGTTCCCCAGATAGGGAAACCCCGGTGTGGGATGCAGGAACTGGAATTCCACGCCATCCCACCGCCAGCGCTGCCCGGCCACGCAGGGAGTGGCCGCCGCCAGGCTCAGGCCCGGCGGCGCCTGCCAGCGTGCCGCCGGCACTCCGGCGCGAACCGCGTCGGCACCCCCGGCATGATCGGCATCGCCATGGCTGATCACGATGGCATCCAGATGCCCGATCCCCTGCGCGCGCAGCGCGGGCACCACAACCCGCTCCCCGGCATCGAACCCATCCCGGACAGCCGGCCCGGCGTCGTACAGCAGCTGATGCGTGGCGGTCCGCACCAGCACCGACAGCCCCTGCCCCACGTCCAGTACCTGCAGCTGGACCTCGCCGGCAGCCGGCAGTCCACGGGAAGGCCAAAGCAGCGGCAGCCACAGCACACACGCCATCCACTTCCCCGGCACACCCCTCGGAAGCAGCATCCACAGCGCTCCCGCCACCGCCAGCAGCAGCGCCCCCCATCCGCTCTCCGGCAGCCACCACAGCGCGAACCGGCTTTTGGCAAGCCAGCCGAACAATGGCCAACTCATATCAAAGCATGCACCGGAAGCCCGCCACAGCCATCCGCCGACGCCGGGCAGCACGGCTTCCACTGCGGTTCCCAGCAGCGCCAGCGGCACCACCACCAGCGTCCACCAGGGAATCGCCAGCAGATTGGCCATCGGCCCGATCACCGATGCCTGCCCGAACAGCATCACCGTCAACGGCAGCAGGCCGACCGTCGCCACCCATTGCGCCGACAAGAATCCACGGAACCAGTGCGTTCGCTCCGGCAGACACCAGATCAGCCATGCCACGCCGGCAAAACTCAGCCAGAACCCGGCCGCCAGGATCGACAGCGGATCCCACAGGGAAACGGCAAGTGCCGCCAGCGCAAGACAGCTGCCCAGGCCGGCCGGGCGGCGCCATAGACGCGCTGCGACCACCACGGCAATCATCAGCACGGTGCGTACAGTCGGCAGCGAGAAACCGGCAATCGCCGCATAGCCGAATGCGCCGCCCAACGCCGCCAGGGCCGCGGCCTGCGGCCGGGGGATATGCCGCGCCAGCCCCGGCATGCACCACCAGAGCAGGCATGTCAGCCAGGCCACGCATCCCGCCACCATGCCCACGTGGAAACCGGAGATCGCGATCAGATGGGTCAACCCGGTCGCACGCAACACCTGCCAGTCCGCCTCATCCAGCCCCCGCGTATCCCCCAGTGCCAATGCCCGCACATAGCGCGAAGAACGCGAACTGACGGCGACGTCGATCCGCTGCGCCATACGCTCGCGCCATGCATCCAGGCCACGGGGCACGCCCAGGGCCTGCCCACCCGCTTCACCGACTATTCCGGTCGCGGCGATCCGCTGCGCCAGTGCATGCCGCTCGGCATCGAAACCGCCCGGATTCTGCAGCCCGCGCGGCGCCCGGAGTTTCGCGGAAAAGCGCCAGCGGGAGCCGGCATGCAGCTCACGCCGCGGGCCGACCGCCGTGGCGTCGAAATCGTCATACCAGGCCAGCTGCAGCAAGCGACCACGCAGCGGCACCGGCTGCCCCGGGTCGCCATCCACACGCAATAGAAAGCGGGTGCGCCGCGCCTCGACATCGGGCAGCCCCTCGACGGTCCCCACCAGCTGCGCTACCTGTCCTTCCCGCGCGGCGGGCAATTGTCCTGTCAACGCCCACCCGGCGTGCAACGCGGCCCAGCCGGCACCCGCAAGCAAGGCCCCGATCCATCGCAACCTTCCTCCCAGCAGCCAGCTTGCCAGCCCGCTGGTCAGCAGCAGCACCCGCAAGGAAAACGGCGGCAATGCCGGCGCCCACAGTGCCGCGCAGATGCCGGTGACGAACAGCACCGCCACCGACTTGCCAAACGGCGCGGGTGCATCGCCACTTGCCAGGACAGAGCGCGCCCGGGATTTCAGCGATACCGGTTCGGACTTCATCAGCAGCATCCCCCGCTATGACCAGACGGATGCTGAGGCCCACAACGCCAGCCCGATATCAGGCAAACGGAGTCGTGACCGTAGGGAAAACGCGAAGCCGCAGGCAAAAGAAAAGCGGGCCGAAGCCCGCTTTTCCTGGATCAGCAATCGCGCTGCGGCTTATTCGGCCGAGGCGGTTTCGCCTTCACCCTCTTCCACGGCCTTCATCGACAGGCGGATACGGCCCTGCTTGTCGACTTCCAGCACCTTGACCTTGACCACATCGCCTTCCTTCAGCACGTCGCCAACCTTCTCGACGCGGTCGCTGGAGATCTGCGACACGTGGACCAGACCGTCCTTGCCCGGCAGGATGGTGACGAACGCACCGAAGTCCATGATCTTGGCGACCTTGCCTTCGTAGATGCGGCCCGGCTCGACGTCCGAGGTGATCTGCTCGATGCGGGCCTTGGCGGCCTGGGCAGCGGCGTTGTTCACCGAAGCGATGGTGATGGTGCCATCGTCCTGGATGTCGATCTGGGTGCCGGTTTCCTTGGTGATGGCCTGGATGGTGGAACCACCCTTGCCGATCACTTCGCGGATCTTGTCCGGGTGGATCTTGATGGTCAGCAGACGCGGCGCGTAGTCCGACAGCTCGGCACGCGGGGTGGTCAGGCCGTGGGCCATTTCACCCAGGATGTGCAGACGGCCAGCCTTGGCCTGCTGCAGGGCCTGCTTCATGATCTCTTCGGTGATGCCTTCGATCTTGATATCCATCTGCAGGGCGGAGATGCCCTCGGCGGTACCGGCAACCTTGAAGTCCATGTCGCCCAGGTGATCTTCATCACCCAGGATGTCGGACAGCACGACGAAACGCTCGCCTTCCTTGACCAGACCCATGGCGATACCGGCCACCGGCGACTTGACCGGCACGCCGGCGTCCATCAGGGCCAGCGAGGAACCGCAGACCGATGCCATCGACGAGGAGCCGTTGGATTCGGTGATTTCCGACACCACGCGGATGGTGTACGGGAAGGCTTCCAGCGACGGCATCACAGCCAGCACACCGCGCTTGGCCAGACGGCCGTGGCCGATTTCACGACGCTTCGGCGCACCGAAACGACCGCACTCACCGACCGAGTAGGGCGGGAAGTTGTAATGGAACAGGAAGTTTTCCTTGTACTCACCGGCAACGGCGTCAATGATCTGGCCGTCGCGTGCTGTGCCCAGCGTGATGGTCACGATGGCCTGGGTTTCGCCGCGGGTGAACAGCGCCGAGCCGTGGGTGCGCGGCAGCACGCTGGTCTTCACGGCGATCGGGCGGACGGTGTCCAGCGCACGGCCATCGATGCGGACCTTGGTGTCCAGCACCGAGTTGCGCATGGTGCTGTATTCCAGCTCGCCGAATTCCTTCGACAGCTCGGCCAGGCTCCAGCCTTCCGCGGCGACGCGGCCAGCCAGGGCTTCGGTCACATCCTTCTTGATGGCGGCGATGGCGTCGCGGCGCTGCAGCTTGTCACGCACCTGGAACGCTTCCGCCAGCTTGGTGCCGACAGCTTCCTGCAGCGCGCTGATCAGCGCGGTGTTCTTGGCCGGAGCGACCCAGTCGCTCGGCTTGGTGCCGGCTTCAACGGTCAGCTCGTTGATCGCGTTGATGACCTTCTGCATCTCGCGATGACCGAAGGTCACGGCGCCCAGCATCACGTCTTCAGACAGCAGCGCGGCTTCGGATTCCACCATCAGCACGGCGTTGGCGGTACCGGCGACGACCAGCTCCAGCTGCGATTCCTTCAGCTCCGAAACGGTCGGATTGAGGATGTATTCGCCATCCTTGTAACCCACCTTGGCGGCACCGATCGGGCCCTTGAACGGCGTACCGGCCAGCGACAGGGCGGCCGAGGCGCCGATCAGCGCAGCGATATCACCGTCCACTTCCGGGTTCAGCGACATCACCGTGGCGATGATCTGCACTTCGTTCCGGTAGTCTTCCGGGAACAGCGGGCGGATCGGGCGATCGATCAGACGCGAGATCAGCGTCTCCTTCTCGGTCGCACGGCCTTCACGCTTGAAGAACCCCCCGGGGATACGGCCGCCGGCGTAGAACTTTTCCTGGTAATCGACGGTCAGCGGGAAGAAGTCCTGGCCTTCACGTGCGCTTTTGGCGGCCACGGCAGTGACCAGCAGCACGGTGTCGTCCATCTTGACGATGACGGCGCCGCCGGCCTGACGGGCGATTTCGCCGGTTTCAAGCGTGACGGTGTGCTTGCCGTACTGGAAGGTTTTGGTGATTTTTGCCACGGGGGTGTCCTTGGATGATGCATTCTTCAGATGGACCATTGCCGACCCTTGCCAGCCATGGTTTGCCGGGCGGTTCCGGCCTATCTACTGCGGTTGAAACTCTAAAAGCAAAACCGCGGCGCATCGCTGCGCCGCGGCCGGAAATCTCTTAGCGGCGCAGACCGAGCTTTTCGATCAGAGCCTTGTAACGTTCGACATCCTTCTTCTTCAGGTAGTCGAGCAGGCTGCGGCGGCGATTGACCATCTGCAGCAGGCCGCGACGGCTGTGGTGATCCTTCTTGTGGGTCTTGAAGTGACCGGTCAGCAGCTCGATGCGGGCGGTCAGCAGGGCGACCTGGACTTCCGGCGAACCGGTGTCGGCAGCGCCGCGCTTGTTTTCTTCAATAACCTTCTGGGTGTCGATCGACATTGTTTTTTCTCGTTGATGCGTGGCCGGCAGGAACGTCCAATGACGCACCGCCCAGCTCGCCGTTTCAGGAATGCCGCCTGCCGACGGCAGACGGTGCCCCACAAGGGGACCGCGAAATTGTAACGATCCCTGCCCCCCGTCACAAGGCGCAGGGCCGGAGTGCAGGGATGCGCTCAGAGGTTGAACAGGCGCTGAGGCGACAGAAGTCCACCGTCTGTCACCTGCCCCAGGCCGACGGCGCCCGCATTTTGCTCGAACACCGCAACCAGTCCTTCGGGCCAGCCGGCATTGCGCTGACGCTGCCCCATCCGGAAGCGCCGCGCCTGTTCAGCCTCGATCTCGACGCGCGGAAAATGGCTCAACCCGGCCTCGATGGGCAGCAGCCAGTCCATCAGCGCAGCCTCATCGCCCCGCTCGGCTACCACCCGCAACTCGTCCAGCCCGATCATGCGGGGCGCCAGAAACGGCTCCACCCACAACCGGCGCAACCCGGTGATATGTGCACCGCATCCGAGCAGCTCGCCCAGATCACGCGCCAGCGCCCGGATGTAGGTGCCCGAGCCGCAGGTCACCCGCAGCGACAGTCGCGCGCCGTCGTGCGACAGCACCTCGATGGCCTGCACATGCACCTCGCGCTCTGGCGCTTCGATGACTTCACCACGTCTGGCCTTGGCGTACAGCGGCTCACCGCCCTGCTTGAGCGCCGAATAGATGGGTGCACGCTGGCGGATATGCCCGGTAAGCGACGCCAGCGCCGCCGCCAGCGTCGCTTCCGCGATGACCGGCACCGGGCGACGCAGCAGCTCCGCACCATCGGAATCGTCCGTATCTGTAGTCACGCCCAGCACGATATCGGCGTCATAGGCCTTGGCCGAGCCCAACAACAATCCGGCGATTTTGGTCGCCTCACCAAAGCACAGGGGCAACAGTCCGGTCGCCAGAGGATCCAGACTGCCGGTATGGCCGCCTTTCTCCGCCCGGAACAGCCGCCGCGCCACCTGCAATGCCGTATTGGAGCTCATACCGGCGGGCTTATCGAGCAGGACGATGCCATCCAGCCGACGGAATTGGATTCGAGGACGCATGTAACACCCACTCATGTATCTGCGCGGCAGGCCTGGCCCACCGCGACACAGGGAATATCAAACCGCAAGGCGGTCAACGCACGCCCACGGGAAGCCCAATACCAGAACAGCCCTCGCGGGCTGTCTCGGCATCACTCTTCGTCGGACTTGTTCTGCGCCGCCAACGTATCGGGAAGATCACGCAGAAGATTGTCGATTCGCTCGCCCCGATCCACCGAATCGTCGTAGTGGAAATGCAGCTCCGGCACATGCCGCAGCTTCATCGCCCGGGCCAGGCCGGTACGCAACTCGCCAGCCAGCTCCCGCAGCCCCTTGACCGCCTCCAGCGAGCGCTCCGGCATCAAGGCCGTCACGAACACCTTGGCATGGGCCATATCACGCGTGACCTCCACGTCCGAAACGCTGACCGAGGGCAGCCCGTGCTCACGCACGGCGGCATGCACCAGAGTGCCCAGATCACGGCGGATCTGCGCGGAAACACGGTCGGTACGATGGAAAGTCTTCGGCACGTTGCTTGGCTCTTCTGATTCGATACGGGGGAAACCGGCCGCCCGCCAGATGGCGGAACGGCCGTTGTCGCAGTTACAGCGTGCGCGGCACTTCGATACGTTCGAAGCACTCGATCTGGTCGCCCGGCTTGACGTCGTTGTAGGCCTTCACGCCGATACCGCACTCGGTACCGTTGCGCACCTCTTCCACGTTTTCCTTGAAGCGGCGCAGCGATTCCAATTCACCTTCGAACACCACCACGCTGTCACGCAGCACGCGGATCGGCTTGTTCCGCTTGACCACGCCCTCGACCACCATACAACCGGCGATAGCGCCCAGCTTCGAGCTGCGGAAGACATCGCGGACCTCGGCGATACCGATGATCTCTTCGCGGATCTCCACACCCAGCAGACCCGAGGCCACCTGCTTCACCTGGTCAATCACGTCATAGATGATCGAGAAGTAACGCAGATCCACACCGTGCGATTCGATGATGCGACGGGCCGAAGCGTCGGCGCGCACATTGAAGCCGATCACAGTGGCCTTGGAGGCAGCGGCCGAGTTGGCGTCCGACTCGGTAATGCCACCCACGCCGGAGTGGATCACGTTGATACGGATGTCATCGTTGGACAACGCAACCAGCGCCTGGCTCAGCGCCTGCACCGAGCCCTGGACGTCGGCCTTGATCAGCAGGTTGAGCACCTGCTGGCCTTCGCCCTTGCCCAGCTGCGCCATGATGTCTTCCATGCGGCTGCCCGCCGTGGCGACCAGGCGCGACTCGCGGCGCTTGGTTTCACGCGTCTGCGCGACTTCCTTGGCCAGACGCTCGTCTTCCACGACCACGAAGTCATCGCCGGCTTCGGGCACGCCGGACAGACCCAGCACCTGCACCGGGATCGACGGGCCGGCTTCAGCCGCCTGACTGCCGGTCTCATCGAACAGGGCACGCACACGGCCGTACTGGATACCGCAGACCAGGTAGTCGCCCTTCTTCAGCGTACCCTGCTGCACCAGCACCGTCGCGACCGGGCCACGGCCCTTGTCCAGCGACGATTCGATGACCACGCCGCTGGCGCGGCCTTCGGCCACGGCCTTAAGTTCGAGCAATTCGGCCTGCAGCGAGATCGCGTCCAACAGGTCATCGATACCAAGGCCGGTCTTGGCGGAAATTTCCACCATCTGGATGTCACCACCGAAATCTTCGGCCACGACCTGCTCGGCGAGCAGCTCGTTCTTGACCCGCATCGGATCGGCCGAGGACTTGTCGATCTTGTTGATCGCCACCACGATCGGCGCATTGGCCGCGCGAGCGTGCTTGATCGCTTCCTTGGTCTGCGGCATGACGCCGTCATCGGCCGCCACCACCACCACCACCACGTCGGTCAGCTGCGCACCACGGGCACGCATCGACGAGAACGCGGCATGGCCGGGGGTGTCGAGGAAGCTGATCACGCCCTTGGGCGTGGTCACATGATAGGCACCGATATGCTGGGTGATGCCACCGGCTTCACCGGTCGCCACCTTGGTGCGGCGGATGTAGTCCAGCAGCGAGGTCTTGCCATGGTCGACGTGACCCATGATGGTAACCACCGGCGGACGCGGCACTGCCTCACCCTGGTTGGTGTCGGCGATCGCCAGCAACGCGTCTTCGGCGTCGTTGTTGCTTGCACGCACCACCGTATGGCCGAGTTCCTCGGTCACCAGCGCGGCGGTATCGTGATCGATGCTCTGGGTGATGGTCGCCATGACGCCCATCTTGAACAGCGCCTTGACCACTTCGCCGCCCTTCAGGGCCAGCTTCTGGGCCAGATCGGCCACGGTGATGGTGTCGCCGATCGCCACTTCACGCACCACCGGCGCGGTGGGGCGCTCGAAGCCATGGCTGCCAGCACCGCTGCGGGACTGCTCGTTGCCACGACGACCCTGCGGTGCACGGCCGCCCGGACGACCACGGGAATTGTTGTTGCTGTTGCCGCGACGGGCACGATCGGCCGCCGACAGGTGCAGCTGGCCACCGAAACGGTTGCCACCGTCCCCATCGGAGCCTCGCGACTTGTTGCCGGGTTTGGCTGCCGCACCACCGCGATCATCACGCGCAGGCGCTGCTGGCGTTGCCGCAGCGGCGCGCGACGCTGCCGGGGCTTTGCGCGGCTTGGCCAGCTCTTCAATGATCGGCTGCCGGACTGCAGGCGCCGGCGGGGCCTCTGCCGCCTTGATCGCATCCTCGGCAGCCTTGCGCGCCGCATCTTCGCGCTGCCGCTCAGCTTCCTCGGCAGCCTTCTGGCGCGCGGCGATTTCCTCGTCGCGCAGGCGATCCTTCTCGGCCAGCATCCGCTGTTCATCGAGATTGCGCTGACGCGACTCTTCGAGCTTGCGCAGGATGTCCGCGCGCTCTTCGTCCGGCGTCATCGCCGTCTTGCCGCCCTCCGGCTTGACGTAGGTACGCTTCTGGCGCACTTCGACATTGACCGTGGTTTTGCTGCGGCCCGCATTGACAGTAACTTCCTGCACCTTGCGGCGATTCAGGGTGATCTTCTTCGGTGCGGCTTCAGCTTCTTCGGCGGGCTGCTCTTCCTTGCCGTGCGAACGGCGCAAGAAGCCAAGCAGCTTCACTTTCTCGGCACTGGTCACGATCTGGTCGGGACCGCTGAACTTCATACCGGCCTGAGCCAGCTGCTCCAGCAGTTTCTCGACCGGCGTATTGACCAGTTCGGCGAGCTTGCGGATGGTGGTTTGCTGCGACATTCGGATCCTATGATCTTGTTGGCGCCCCCTCGACACAAGCGAAGGCAGCGCGGAGTCTACGCCCTGAGCGGATCAGGGCACTGTTCATCGCTGGCTCATTCGCCACGCTCCAGGCGGGCGATCTCCTCGGCGCGGGCTGCCAGGACCAGCGCCGCGGCGCGCTCCAGATCCATACCCTCAATGCCGAATTCCAGAATCTCGTCGGCAGCCAGGTCCGACAGATCCTCACTTGTACGCACGCCGTTACCGGCCAACGCGTAGGCAGTGGCCTCATCCATGCCGTCCAATGCCAGCAGGTCCGCCGCCGGCACGCCGCTTTCAGCGTTCTCTTCAATCGCCAGCGCGTCGTTCAGCAGTGCATCACGGGCGCGGGCTCGCAGCTCTTCGACGATGTCCTCGTCAAAGCCTTCCACTGCCAGCAGCTCACCCACCGGCACATAGGCGATTTCTTCAACCGTATTGAAGCCTTCGCTGACCAGAATACCGGCGATTTCCTCGTCCACTTCCAGCTTGTCCATGAACAACTGGCGGGCCACAGCCTGTTCAGCCTCGGACTTGGCTGTCACCTGGTCCTGCGTCATCACATTCAGCTGCCAACCGGTCAAACGGCTGGCCAAACGAACGTTCTGCCCGCCCTTGCCGATAGCCTGGGCCAGACGGTCCTCAGCGACCGCCAGGTCCATCGAGTGACGGTCTTCGTCGACGATGATGGACTGCACTTCCGCCGGCGCCATCGCATTGATGACGAAATTGGCAGGACTTTCGTTCCACAGCACGATATCAACACGCTCGCCATTGAGCTCGTTGGAGACCGCCTGCACACGCGAACCCCGCATGCCGATGCAGGCACCGATCGGATCGGTGCGGCTGTCATGGGCGAGCACCGCGATCTTGGCGCGATCGCCCGGATCACGTGCACATGCCTTGATCTCAACCAGACCCTGACCGACTTCCGGCACTTCCAGCTTGAACAGCTCGATCATGAACTCCGGCGCGGCACGGCTGATGAACAGCTGCGGACCACGGGGCTCCGAGCGCACTTCGGCCAGGTAACCGCGCACGCGGTCTCCGGCACGCAGCACATCGCGCGGAATACCCTTGTCCTTGGGAATAAAGGCCTCGGCGTTGCCACCCAGGTCCACATAGATGTTGCCGCGCTCGGCGCGCTTGACCACACCCGTTACCAGCTCGCCCACGCGATCCTTCCACGCGTCGACCACCTGCTGGCGCTCGGCTTCACGCACGCGCTGCACGATCACCTGCTTGGCGGCCTGCGCGGCAATGCGTCCGAAATCGGGGTTTTCAATCTGCTCTTCGATGTAATCGCCGATTTCCACATCATCGGCCTCTTCCACGGCGTCCATCATGCGGATCTGGCGATCCGGCGACTCCATCACCACATCATCGGCGACCACTTCCCAACGACGGAAGGTTTCGTAGGTGCCATCCTTGTGATCGATGGAAACACGGGTCAGCACATCCTGATCCACGTAACGCTTCTTCGCAGCCGACGCGAGCGCCGCTTCGATCGCATCGAAAATCACTTCACGCGGCACGCCTTTTTCATTGGCGACTGCGTCAACTACCAGCAAAAGTTCCTTGCTCATCGACTCACTCCGCGCGCGGCTTGTCCGCCGCCGTTTCGTTGTTGGATTTATTTTTGGCCTTGCCACCCTGCTTGGGCGCCGGACCTGTCGGTTTGGTGGGAGCCAGGCCCAATGCAGCCCAGTCCGGAATGATGCGCGCCTTGTCGATATTGTCGAACGAAGCCACAAATGGCTTGCCATCAACGACGAACGCCACCGTACCCTGCGCGTGGTCGACCGCAACGATCTCCCCTTGCAGGCGACGGCGATTTTCCTGTGGCAGCTTCAACCCGACCTTGGCGGATTCGCCAATAGCGCGCTCAAACTGCTCCAGGGTGAACAGCGGACGGTCAACGCCGGGCGAAGACACTTCCAGCGTGTAATTGCCGCTGATCGGATCTTCCACATCCAGCTGCGCGGACACCTCTCGGCTCACCCGCTCACAGTCGTCAATGTTCACCATGCGCTCAGGCTGCTCGGCCAACGGCACGTCGATATACAGACGCAACGTGGCCCCACCCGGCGCCGGCAAATACTCGGCACCAAGCAACTCGAGCCCCAATGCCTGCACGGCGGGGCGCAGCAGATTCGCGATTTCAGTAGCCTTGTCGCTCACAGCCAGCCTTGATTCGTAAATGAGAGCGCGACTGCCACCCTGCCGGGATTTCCGCGCTCTGGAAACAACAAAGGGCCCAACTGGGCCCTTTGTCCGATATGAACCCGTTGACCGGGTCCCGGTTGCAGAAACGGAAGCAATCGTTCCTGCGAGCCCAACCTATGCCCCTACCCACACAATGTGCAGCAAAGACCGAAGCTGGTAGCGGGGGCAGGATTTGAACCTGCGACCTTCGGGTTATGAGCCCGACGAGCTGCCAGACTGCTCCACCCCGCATCAGAAGCGGAATGATGAAGGATCGCCTCAGTGAATGCAAGCGCCTCTCATCAACCAAGCCACAAACAACCGGCTTGGCGTTGGTAGCGGGGGCAGGATTTGAACCTGCGACCTTCGGGTTATGAGCCCGACGAGCTGCCAGACTGCTCCACCCCGCACCGGAAGTTATTGAATTGCCCTCACCTAAGAGGAACCTGCCGCAACGTCGTTCTGGCTGAACCGCTGCATCGACAACTCAGGCTGTGAATAATACACGAATCCCGCAGATTTGCACCTGTTTTCAGGACAAATGTGCAAAAGAATTGCGCATCCACTCCATGATCGGCCCCAAGCCCAGCGGCAGGAACAGCAACAGGATCGAATTGACACCCAGCACGATGCCCAGGATGCGGTCATTGTTGCGCGGCAGTGGCTCACCGACCGGCTCATCGAAATACATCACCTTGATGACCCGCAGGTAGTAGAAGCAGCCGATGACAGCGCAGATCACACCGACCATGGCCAGCCACAGCAGGCCGCCATTGAGCGCCGCACCGAGCACCGCCAGCTTGGTCCAGAAGCCGAGGAACGGCGGAATGCCGGCCAGCGACGCCATGATGCACAGCACCAGACCGGCCATCCATGGACTGCGGGCATTCAACCCCTTGAAGTCCTCGATATTCTCGGCTTCAAAGCCGGCCCGCGACAGCGCGATGATCGCGCCGAACGCGGCGGTGGACATGATGGCGTAGGCGATCGCATAGAACATGGCCGCTGAGTAGCCCTGCTCGCCACCGCCGGCAATACCCATCAGCAGGAAGCCGATATGCGAGACAGTCGAGTAGGCCAGCATGCGCTTCAGGTTGGCCTGGGCGATGGCCATCAGATTACCGACGATCAGCGACAGAGCGGCCAATCCAGCCAATACATACTGCAATTCAGTTGACAGCGGACCGACACCGGCTTCGAGCAGACGGTAGGCCATACCGAATGCGGCCAGTTTCGGTGCCGAGCTGATGAACAGCGCGATCGGTGCCGGCGCACCCTGATAGACGTCAGGCAGCCACATGTGGAACGGCGCAGCACCCAGCTTGAAGGCGACGCCAGCGACCATGAACACCGCACCGGTCAGCAGCAGCAGACGCTCATCGGAATGCGCGATGGAGCCGTGGATCACATCCAGGTGCAGCGAGCCGGTCGCGCCGTAGATCAACGACATGCCGTACAGCAGCAGGCCCGATGCCAGCGAACCGAGCACGATGTACTTCATGCCTGCTTCGGCGGCGAGCTTGTTGTCGCGATTGCTGGCCACCAGCGCGTAGGAGCACAGCGCCAGCAACTCCAGACCGAGATAGACCATCAGCAGACTGCCGGCCGAGACCAGGATCATCATGCCGGCGGTGGCGAACAGAACCAGCACCGGGATCTCGCCCTGGTACAGATCCCGCTCGCGCAGGTAGCTCCAGCCATAGACCAGGCTCAGACCGCTGACCAGCACGATAACGGTCTTCATGACATCGGCGGCATTGTCACGGATGAACATCCCGTGGAACACCTCGCCCTGCCCGCCCACATCGGACAGCAGCAGCACGAAGGCGACAGCCAGAACGGCCACCGACAGGAAGTGGGTCCAGACCTTGTGCTTGCTGCTGATAAACAGGTCGATCATCAGCAGGGCGAAAGCGCCGCCAATCACCGCCAGTTCGGGCAGCAACGGCAGGAGGTCAGCGGTGGTCAACGGCAGAGACGTCGGCGTGGTCATCATCAAATCCTGGAATCAATACTCTCGACGGGCCGCTTACAGCAGCTTGCTCGAAGCGATCTGCATCGCCAGCTTGGCGATGGACGGCTCCATCAGGTCGGTCAGCGGCATCGGGTAGAAACCCAGCACCAGCGTACCGACGGCAAATACACCCAACACCAGCCATTCGCGACCATTGATGTCCTTCAGCTCGGCCACATGGGCATTGCCCACTTCGCCGAAGAACACGCGCTTGTACAGCCACAGTGAATAGGCCGCGCTGATGATCAGCGTGGTCGCGGCGCCAAAGGCAGCCAGCGGATTCCACTGGAACGCCGCCAGCACGATCATGAATTCACCGACGAAACCACTGGTACCCGGCAGGCCCGAGTTGGCCATGAAGAACAGCAGCGAGAACGCGGCAAACCATGGCATCACGTTGACCACGCCGCCGTAATCGGCGATGCGGCGACTGTGCATGCGGTCATACAGCACGCCCACGCAGGAGAACATGGCGCCGGACACGAACCCGTGCGAGACCATCTGCACCATCGCGCCCTGCAAGCCAAGTCGCGCGGCATCGGCATTGCCGGCTTCCCGCACCAGCCAGAGCGCGGTGAACGTACCCAGTGTGACAAAGCCCATGTGCGCGACCGACGAATAGGCGATCAGCTTCTTCATGTCGTCCTGCACCATGGCCACCAGACCGACGTAGATGACCGCCACCAGCGACAGCGCGATCACCAGCCATGCCCACTCGTGGCTGGCATCGGGAACGATCGGCAGATTGAAACGCAGGAAGCCATAGCCGCCGATCTTCAGCGCGATCGCGGCCAGGATCACCGAACCGGCGGTCGGCGCCTCCACGTGCGCATCCGGCAGCCAGGTGTGGACCGGGAACATCGGCACCTTGACCGCGAAAGCGATCAGGAACGCGAAGAAGATCCAGGTCTGTTCCTTGCCCGAAAGCTGCAGCTGATACAGGTCGGCCAACTGGAAGCTGCCCCCCTTCAGATACAGGTAGATCAGCGCAACCAGCATCAGCACCGAGCCGAGGAAGGTGTAGAGGAAGAACTTCATCGCCGCGTAGATGCGACGCGGACCGCCCCAGACGCCGATGATCAGGAACATCGGAATCAGCATGGCTTCGAAGAACACGTAGAACAGCATCGCGTCGGTCGCAGCGAAGATACCGACGGTGACGCCTTCCAGGATCAGGAAGGACGCCACGTACTGGTTGACACGCTTGTCGACCACGCCCCAGGCGCCGATCAGCGCCAGCACACCGACCAGCGTGGTCAGCAGCACCAGCGCGATCGCGATGCCGTCAACGGCGAGGTTGTAGCCGATACCGAATGCCGGAATCCACGGATGCTGTTCGACAAACTGCATCACGTCGGCCGCGGTGCGGTCGTAGCCGCTGAGCAGACCGAGACTGAACAGGAAGGTGAGCAATGCCACCGCCAAGGAGGC
Organism: Stenotrophomonas pictorum JCM 9942; assembly: GCF_001431585.1. Classification (NCBI taxonomy): domain Bacteria; kingdom Pseudomonadati; phylum Pseudomonadota; class Gammaproteobacteria; order Lysobacterales; family Lysobacteraceae; genus Stenotrophomonas; species Stenotrophomonas pictorum. The sequence continues at coordinate 28,049 of NZ_LLXS01000001.1, forward strand.
CCACCGGGCTGCCTGGGCGTTGCGCACGGCGAGGATCAACGCACCGCCGATGATCGGCAGCCAGATGAGGATACTAAGTAGAGGCCAGTTCGACACGTCTTCTATTCCGTACAGGTCAACGCCAGAAATGCATCAGGACGCCCAACAGGGCAATCAGGCCGATGATCATTGCGAAGGCGTAGTGGTAGAGGAAACCGGATTGGGTGCGGCGCAGCAGGTTGGCAGCCAGCTCGACCACGCGGGCCGAACCGTTGACCACCACCCCGTCAACGACCGTGCTATCCACGGCACGGGCGGCCTTGCCGAGCTGCACACCACCGCCGGCAAAGCCGTCGATCCAGAGCTTGTCGAAGCCGTACTTGTTTTCCAGCACCGAAACCGCCGGCGCCAGAGTCTTGCGGGCCTTGCCTGCCAGTTCCGGCTTCCAGATGTAGAACACCCAGGCCAGCACGAAACCTGCAACCGTCAGCCAGAACGCCGGCATCTGCATGCCATGTACCGCATAGGCCACCGAACCGTGCCAGAACTCCTTGCCTACTTCGGCAATGGTGTCACGCGCCGGGTCGTAGAAGTCGACGATACCGGTGAAGAACGACATGGCCTGGCCGGGGATGCCGCCAGCGGCGGTATGGCCATCCCAGCCGGTACCAAACAGCATCGGGCCGATGGTGAAGAAGCCGATCAGGATGGACGGGATAGCCAGCAGGATCAGCGGCACGGTCACCACCAGCGGCGACTCGTGCGGCTCGTGGGCACCATGCCCGTGGTGGTCATCGTGGCCGTGGCCATGATCGGCGTGGTGATCATCATGTGCGTCGCGGAAGCGTTCCTTGCCGAAGAAGGTCAGGAACAGCAGGCGGAAGCTGTAGAAACTGGTGACGATCACGCCACCGAGCACCGCCCAGTAACCGTACAGGGCAACCCAGCCGGCATCGGCAGCGTGCGCGTGCATCGCGGCAGCTTCGATGATGGTGTCCTTCGAGTAGAAACCGGCGAAGAACGGCGTACCCACCAGGGCCAACGTACCGATCCACATGGTGATGTGGGTGATAGGCATGTACTTGCGCAGGCCGCCCATCTTCATCATGTTCTGCTCATGGTGCATGCCCATGATCACCGAACCGGCGCCGAGGAACAGCAGCGCCTTGAAGAAGGCGTGGGTCATCAGGTGGAACACGGCGCCCGAGTAGGCCGACACGCCCAGTGCAACCGTCATGTAGCCCAGCTGGGAAAGGGTCGAATAGGCCACCACCCGCTTGATGTCGGTCTGCACGATACCGATCAGGCCGGTGAAGAAGGCCGTGGTGGCGCCGATGAACAGAATGAAGTCCAGCGCGGTCTGCGACAGCTCGAACAGCGGCGACATGCGGGTGACCATGAAAATACCCGCGGTCACCATGGTCGCGGCATGGATCAGCGCCGAAATCGGCGTCGGGCCTTCCATCGAGTCCGGCAGCCACACGTGCAGCGGCACCTGCGCGGATTTGCCCATCGCGCCGATGAACAGACAGATGCAGATCACCGTGGCCACCGACCAGATCAGCGGCTCGCTGAGAATCTGGATCTGCTGTCCGAACAGGTTGATCGAACCCGACCAGACCTGCATCAGCGCATTGGGATCACCCAGCACGCCGGCATTGGCAAACACCGTCGCGTAGTCGAGCGAGCCAAACACCCACAAGATCGCCGCGATACCCAGCAGGAAACCGAAGTCACCCACGCGATTGACCAGGAACGCCTTCATGTTGGCGAAGATCGCAGTCGGCCGCTTGAAGTAGAAGCCGATCAACAGGTACGACACCAGACCCACCGCTTCCCACCCGAAGAACAGCTGCAGGAAGTTGTTGCTCATCACCAGGGTGAGCATGGAGAAGGTGAACAGCGAAATGTAGCTGAAGAAACGCTGGTAGCCGTCATCCTCGGCCATGTAGCCGATCGAGTAGATATGCACCAGCAGCGACACGAACGTCACCACCACCATCATCATCGCGGTCAGCTTGTCGATCATGAAACCGACGTGCGCCGAATACTGGCCGACTTCGAAGAACGTGTAGACGTTCTGATTGAACGGTTGTGCGCCACCCCACAGCAACTGCGAGAACACGTAAGCCGACAGCGCGCAGCTGACGGCCACGCCAAGAATGGTGATGTACTGGGCGCCCTTGCGCCCCACCTGGCGACCGAACAGGCCGGCGACGATGCTGCCTAGCAGCGGTGCGAGCACCACCGCAATCAACAGACTCTTGGAGAGAGTGATTTCCATCTTCGGATCAGCCCTTCAGCGAATCAACTTCGCCCACGTTGATGGTGTGGCGAGTACGGAACAAGGTCACCAGGATCGCGAGGCCGATTGCAGCTTCGGCTGCGGCCACGGTCAGGATGAAGAACACGAACAGCTGGCCTGCGGTGTCGCCCAGCTCGCGCGAGAACGCGATGAAGTTGATGTTCACCGACAGCAGCATCAACTCGATCGACATCAGCAAAACGATGATGTTCTTGCGGTTCAGAAAAATGCCGGCAACGCTGATGCAGAACATAACCGCACCCAGCGCGAGCATATGGCCCAGGGAAATCATGGCTTGGCCTCCTCGCCACCGGAATTTTTGACGTCAACCTGCACGACCGGCTTTTCGGCCGTCATCTTCACCATGCGCAGACGATCTTTCGCCTTGACCATGGTCTGCTCGGTCGGATCCTGCTTCTTCAGACCCGGGCGGCGACGCAGGGTCAGCATCACCGCGGCAACCACGGCCACAGTCAGGATCACGGCCGCGAACTCGAACGGCAGCAGGTATTCGGTGAACAGGCTGCGCGCCAGCCAGGTGATATTGGAGGTGTCGGCCGCGATCGCCGCCGCGTTGTCCACCGGGAAGGGCGCCGCAGAACGGGCCTTTACACCGATCAGGATCAACATCTGCACCAGCATCACGACCGCCACGACCAGCCCGAGCGGCAGGTAACGCACCCAGCCTTCACGCAAGTCGGAGGTATCGATGTCGAGCATCATCACCACGAACAGGAACAGCACCATCACCGCGCCGACATACACCAGCACCAGCGTGACGCCCAGGAACTCGGCTCCCACCAGCAGCCACACGCAGGCCACCGAGAAGAACGTCAGGATCAGGCACAACACCGCGTACACCGGGTTGCGCACACTGATCACCGAAGCGGCTGATATGCCGGCGACGATCGAGAAAAACCAGAACGAAATATTTACCCAATCCATCTCAAGACCTCAGCGGAAGGCAGCGTCGGCGGCGCGGCGCTCGGCGATTTCGGCTTCAAGCCGATCGCCAATGGCCAGCAGCTGCGGCTTGGTGATGATGTTCTCGCCACGATTCTCGAAGTGGTACTCGAGGATGTGGGTCTCGACGATCGAATCCACCGGGCAGCTTTCCTCACAGAAGCCGCAGAAGATGCACTTGAACAGATCGATCTCGTACCGCGTGGTACGGCGGGTGCCGTCTTCGCGCTTGGCCGAATCGATGGTGATCGCCAATGCCGGGCACACCGCTTCGCAGAGCTTGCAGGCGATGCAGCGCTCTTCCCCGTTCGGGTAGCGACGCAGTGCATGCAGACCACGGAAACGCGGCGACTGCGGAAACTTCTCCATCGGGTACAGCACGGTGTACTTGGGCTTGAACGTGTATTTCAACGTCAGCCACATACCCCCGATCAGCTCGAGCAGCAGCAGGCTCTTGAAATAGTGGGTGATCTTATTCATGAATCAAACGCCCTTCTGGATCACGCCGTAGAACACCATCAGTGCCGTCACCGCGATCCAGAAAATGGTCAGCGGGATGAACACTCTCCAGCCCAGACGCATGATCTGGTCATAACGGAAACGGGGGAAGCTTGCACGGAACCAGATGTAGGCACTGGCGAAGAACAACACCTTCAGCAGCAGCCACGGCCAGCCACCGTTCCAGATCCAGTTGATCCACGGCGAGATATCCGCCGTGACCCAGCCCTGGATCGGGCTCAACCAACCACCGAGGAAGAAGATCGCGATCAGGAAGCTGATCAGGATCATGTTGGCGTATTCGGCCAGGAAGAACAGCGCGAACGCACCACCGGAGTATTCGACCATGTGGCCGGCAACGATTTCCGATTCGCCTTCCACCACGTCGAACGGCGCGCGGTTGGTCTCGGCCACACCGGACACCCAATACACCACGAACAGCGGGAACAGCGGCAGCAGGAACCAGTCAAACAGGCCCGAATTGCCCTTCTGCGCCAGCACGATCTCGCTCAGGTTCAGGCTGCCCGCGGCGATCATCACGCCAACCAGCGCGAACCCCATCGCGATCTCATAGCTGACCACCTGCGCGGCAGAACGCATCGCGCCGAGGAAGGCGTACTTGGAGTTGGAGGCCCAGCCGGCGAGGATCACGCCATACACGCCCAGCGAGGTCATGGCCAGCAGATACAGCAGACCCACGTTGGAGTTGGACAGCACCAGCTTGGCGTCGAACGGCACCACCGCCCACGCGGCGAAAGAAGGTGCCAGCACGATCAGCGGCGCGATCACGTACATCGCCTTGTGGGCGCTGGTCGGGGCTATGATCTCCTTGAACAGCAGCTTGGTGACGTCTGCAAAAGCCTGCAGCAGCCCCCCCAGGCCGACATACATCGGCCCGTGGCGGACGTGCATCCAGCCGATCAGCTTGCGTTCCCACAACACGTAGAACGCCACCGAGATGATGATCGGCATCGCGATCACCAGGATCTTCAGCACCGTCCACAGCACGATGCCGATATCGCCCAAGGCGAGGAACCACTGGTGCAGCGGGTCGACCGCGTTCAACAGCAACTCGTTCATGCAGCCACCACCGTTACCCGTGCAGCGCCCAGCGGCGCGGTTGCGCCGTGGCCCGATTCAATCCACACCGTACCGGCGGCGACGCGTGCGTCGACGACGACCGGCAATGTCGCCTTGCCCGCTTCCGTACCGACCTTGGCCATCTGGCCTTCGGTCAGCTGAAGACGCGCGGCGTCTTCCACATTGAGCACAATGCGCGGTGCGTTGTTCAACGGATGCGACTGCAGCGCTTCGGCGCGACGGACCACCGCATCGATGCGGTAGATCGCCGGCGTCGAAGCCACTTCCAGGCCCTCGCCCGCCAGCAGCGGCTGCGCCGAAGCGGCAACCTTCACCGCCACAGACTGCAGGCTGGCACGCAGACCCGCCAGATCGGTGAAACCGAACCCGGCCAGTTGCATGTCACCCCCCAGCGCACGCAGCACGCGCCAGCCCTCGCGGGCCTCGCCCTGCAACTTGCCGCCAGCGCGGGCAATCTGGTCGCGACCATCGAGATTGGTCAGCGTGCCCTCGATTTCCGGCAGCGCGCCGATCGGCAGGATCACGTCGGCCACATCGCGGGTCGAGGCACAGGCGAACTGGCTGAAAGCCACGACCTTGGCACCGGCCAGCGCCTTGCGGGCAGCGGCGGCATCGGCAAAATCCAGGCCCGGCTCAATGCCATACAGCGCATAGGCCTTGCGCGGCTGCGCCAGCATCGCGTTGACATCCTTGCCGGCCGGCAGCACGCCAGCACGGGTCAGGCCAAGCGCGTTGGCGCCCTGCGGAATGCGACACAGCTTGGCGCCGGTACCCGAGGCAAACGCGCCGGCAGCAGCACGGATGGCGGCAGCCTGCGGGTGGTTTTCGGCAATCGCGCCAACGATGATGACGGAGTTGCTGCCGCCCTTCACCGCCTCGACCAACTGCGCGCTGCCCAGCACTTCGGCAAAGCGCGACGGTGCAACGATCTGCTTGCCAGCCAGCTTGAACGCGAAGTCGAAATCGACCGGGTTGACCACATGGATCTGCGCCCCGTTGCTGGTCTGCGCCTTGCGCAGACGGGCGTGCAGCAACGGCAGCTCGTGGCGGATATTGCTACCCAGCACGACGATGCGATCAGCCTTCTCGATCTCGGCCAGCGACATGCCGAACGCTTGTGCGACAGGAGCGTCGGAGAAATCGCGGTTGTTGATGCGGTGGTCGATATTGGTCGAACCCAGTCCGGCCGCCAGACGTGCCAGCAATGCGCCCTCCTCATTCGAGGTCGACGGATGTACCAGCACGCCCAGATCGTCGCCACGGTTGGCTTCAAAGATTTCGCGGGCCGCGGCCAGACCTTCGGCCCAGCTCACTTCCTTCCATTCGCCATTGACCTTCTGCAGCGGCTTGACCGCGCGATCGGCGGCGTACAGGCCCTGGTGCGAATAGCGGTCGCGGTCGGACAGCCAGCATTCGTTGACCAGCTCGTTGTCGCGCGGCACCGCGCGCAGCACTTCGCCACGGCGCACGTGCAGGAACAGGTTCGAGCCCATCGCGTCGTGGTAACCCAGCGACTCGCGTGCGGTCAGCTCCCACGGGCGCGCCTTGAACTGGAACACCTTGTTGGTCAGCGCACCGACCGGACACACGTCGATGACGTTGCCGGACAGCTCGGTGGTCAGCGGCTTGCCGTCGTAGGTGCCGATCTGCAGGTTTTCGCCGCGGTACATGCCACCCAGCTCGTAGGTGCCCGCCACTTCGGCGGTGAAGCGCACGCAGCGGGTGCACTGGATGCAGCGGGTCATCTCGGTGGCGACCAGCGGCCCCATGTCCTCGTCCACCACCACGCGCTTGCGCTCGTTGAAGCGGCTGACCGAGCGGCCGTAGCCCAGCGACACGTCCTGCAGCTCGCACTCGCCGCCCTGATCGCAGATCGGGCAGTCCAGCGGATGGTTGATGAGCAGGAACTCCATCACCGAACGCTGGTACTTGAGCGCCTTCTCGTTGCGGGTCTGGATCTTCATGCCATCCATGACCGGGGTGGCACAGGCTGGCGACGGCTTGGGCGACTTTTCCACATCGACCAGGCACATGCGACAGTTGGCCGCGATCGGCAGCTTCTCGTGATAGCAGAAGCGCGGAATCGGAATGCCGGCCTTGTCGGCGGCCTGGATGATCATCGAACCCTTGGGAACGACCAGCGACTGGCCATCGATCTCGATGGTCACGTGCCCTTCGGGCACAACCACAGTCGTCTCATTGGGATTTACCGGTTGCGCGCTCATGCGACAGCAGCCTCCACCTTCTTGCCGTCAACCATCGAATGACCGTTGACGATGTAGTACTCGAATTCGTCCCAGAACTGACGCAGGAAACCCTGGATCGGCCATGCGGCGGCTTCACCGAATGCGCAGATGGTGTGGCCTTCAATCTGGCCGGCCACCGTCTTGAGCTGGTGCAGGTCTTCCATCGTGGCCTGACCGGCGACGATGCGCTCCAGCACGCGGTGCATCCAGCCGGTACCTTCACGGCACGGGGTGCACTGGCCACAGGATTCCTTGTGGAAGAACTGGCTGATACGGCAGGCGAACTTCACGCAGCACACGCTGTCGTCGATCACCACGATCGCCCCAGAGCCCAGACCTGAGCCCAGCGCACGGATGGTGTCGTAGTCCATCGGCAGTCCCTTGAGCTCGGCTGCGGTCAGCACCGGCATCGACACACCGCCCGGGATGGCGCCTTTCAGCGTGCGGCCCGGACGCAGGCCACCGGCCATTTCCAGCAGCTCGTCGAACGTGGTGCCCAGCGGTACCTCGAAATTGCCACCGCGCTGCACGCAACCGGAGACCGAGAAGCACTTCGGGCCGCCATTAGCGGTCTTGCTCAGGCCCTTGAACCACTCCGGGCCGTTGCGGATGATCGCCGGCACCGAGCCGTAGGTCTCGGTGTTGTTGATCGTCGACGGCTTGCCATACAGGCCGAAATTGGCCGGGAACGGCGGCTTGTAGCGCGGCTGGCCCTTCTTGCCTTCCAGCGACTCCATCAGCGCGGTTTCTTCGCCGCAGATATACGCACCGGCGCCCAGGGCGCCATAGATGTCGATATCGACACCGCTGCCCATCACGTTCTTGCCCAGCCAGCCGTGCTTGTAGGCATCGGCCAGGGCCTGTTCGAAATGTTCGAACGGCTCGTGGTGGAACTCGCCGCGCAGGTAGTTGTAACCGACGGTGGAACCGGTGGCGTAGCAGGCGATCGCCATGCCCTCGACCACCGAGTGCGGGTTGTAGCGCAGGATGTCGCGGTCCTTGCAGGTGCCCGGCTCGGATTCATCCGAGTTGCAGAGAATGTACTTCTGCATGTCGCCCTTGGGCATGAAGGACCACTTCAGGCCGGTCGGGAAGCCGGCGCCGCCACGGCCACGCAGGCCGGACTGTTTGACCATCTCGATGACGTCGGCCGGCGGGATCCTCTCTTCGAGGATCTTGCGCAGCGCGGCGTAGCCACCGGTCTTCAGATAGCTTTCGTACGACCACGGGGTGTCGTAATGCAACGTGGTGTAGACCACGTTGTGCGGAAGCGGTGCCGGTCCTACCGGCCCCTTGGATTCGTGGTGTGCCATGTCTTACTCCAGCCCGTCCAGCAGCGCATCGACCTGGTCCAGCGTCAGGCGCTCATGGTAGTGACCGTTGATGACCATCATCGGCGCGCCCGCGCAGCCGGCCAGGCACTCTTCCTCTTTCTTGAGGTAGACACGGCCGTCAGCGGTCGACTCGCCGTGCTTGATGCCCAGCTTCTTCTCGCAATGGTGCACGATATCCTCGGCACCGTTGAGCCAGCAGCTGATATTGGTGCAGATCGCAACGTTGTTGCGGCCGACCTTCTCGGTCTCGAACATCGAGTAGAAAGTCGCCACTTCGTACGCCCACACGAACGGCAGATCCAGATACTTGGCCACGGCGGCGATCAGTTCATCGCTCAACCAGCCCTGATTCTGCTCCTGGGCCGCATGCAGGCCCTGCAGCACCGCCGAGCGCTTGCGATCGGGCGGAAACTTTGCCAGCCAGTGATCGATGTGAGCACGGGTCTTGTCGCTCAGCACCACCATCGGGTCGACGTCACGCGCCGCCTCGAAATTACCTGTCGCCTTCATCGGCCGACCTCAACGAATAGCAAATTCTGGAAAAGCGAGGCCCGCGGCAGCAGAGCCACGCGGGCATCGAGCGTTGTGCAGTTCACCGGCATTACCGGTCGACCTCACCGAACACGAGATCGTAGGTACCGATCATCGCCACCACGTCACCCAGCATGTGACCACGCACGACCGAGTCGAGCGAGGACAGATGGGCGAAGCCAGGCGCGCGCAGATGCACGCGGAACGGCTTGTTGGCACCATCGGAGAGCAGATAGCAACCGAATTCGCCCTTCGGCGCCTCGACGGCCGCGTAAGTCTCACCGGCTGGCACGCAATAGCCTTCGCTGAACAGCTTGAAGTGATGGATCAGCGCTTCCATGTCGTCCTTCATTTCCGCGCGCGAGGGCGGCGCGACCTTGAAGTTCTGGACCATCACCGGACCGGGATTGGCTTTGAGCCACTGCACGCACTGTTTGATGATGCGGTTGGATTCGCGCATCTCGGCAACACGGACCAGGTAGCGGTCATAGCAATCGCCATTGGTGCCGAGCGGAATGTCGAAATCCACCGCATCGTACTTGGCGTAGGGCTGCTTCTTGCGCAGATCCCAGGCCACACCCGAACCACGCAGCATCACGCCGGTCATGCCCCATGCCATCGCATGTTCGGGCGTGATCACGCCGATACCGACGGTACGCTGCTTCCAGATGCGGTTGTCGGTCAGCAGGGTTTCGTATTCGTCGACACGCTTGGGAAATTCATTGGTGAAATTCTCCAGGAAGTCGAGCATCGAACCCTCGCGCGAAGCATTCAGACGCTTCAGCGCATTGCCCTTGTGCCAGCGCGATTCCTTGTACTTGGGCATCGCATCGGGAAGGTCGCGATAGACACCACCCGGGCGGTAATAGGCTGCATGCATGCGAGCACCGGAAACGGCCTCGTAGCAGTCCATCAACTCTTCACGCTCACGGAAGGTGTACAACATCACCGCCATCGCACCCAGGTCCAGCGCACCGGTGCCGATGTTCATCAGGTGGTTCAGGATGCGGGTGATTTCGTCGAACATGGTACGGATGTACTGCGCCCGCTCCGGCGCTTCGATACCGACCAGATTCTCGATGGCACGCACATAGGCATGCTCGTTGCACATCATCGAGCAGTAATCCAGGCGATCCATGTAGCCGATCGACTGGTTGAACGGCTTGGATTCGGCCAGCTTTTCGGTACCACGATGCAGCAGGCCGATATGCGGATCGGCGCGCATGATGGTCTCGCCATCCATCTCAAGGATCAGACGCAACACACCGTGAGCAGACGGATGCTGCGGACCGAAGTTCATCGTGTAGTTGCGGATCTCCTGCTGGGCTTCAACAGGATTGCTGGCGAAGGCCTGCGAGGCCTGCTTGAACTCACTCACTTGCTTGCCTCCGTCTGCGCGCGCTCGCCTTCCGCGGTCTGGAAGCGAGCGTCGTCGCGGATAACGCGTGGCACGCCGACGCGCGGTTCAACCGACGTCACCGGCTCATAGATCACGCGCTTCTTCTCTTCGTCGTAACGCACTTCGACGTTGCCGATCAGCGGGAAATCCTTGCGGAACGGATGGCCCACGAAACCATAGTCGGTCAGGATCCGACGCAGGTCCGGATGCCCTTCAAAAATCACGCCGAACAGATCGAACGCCTCGCGTTCGAACCAGTTCACACCCGGCCAGACGCTGGTCAACGAAGCGACCACCGGCAACTCTTCGTTCGGCGCAAAACAGCGGATGCGCAGCAGCTGGTTGTGCTGGTAGGAACGCAGCTGGGCAACCACGGCAAAACGCTGCTTCGGCATGGCGTCAGGCATCGCCCCAGCGGTCGACTCATGACTGGGGAACTCGCCCCAGGCAAAGCGGCCCGTGCTCTTTCCTTCCACACCACGACTGAAGCCGTGCGAGGACACGTCCGAGGTATCCCACTCGTCACTGCCGTAGCCGAGATAGTCGACGCCGCAAAGATCGGTGAGGTGCTCGAAGCCGAACTCGTCACGCAGCGCCAAGGCGGTTGCGTGCCAGTCGGCCGCAGCCACCTCCAACGTAACTTCGCCGCGCGGTTCGATCACGAAGACCTGCGCACCGGCAAAACGGGCGCGAAGTCGATCGATCAATGAATGTGCTTGCTGGGCCATGGGGGCTGGCGTGCTCTTGATTTGAAAGGGAAATCAGCGAGAGATGGTCTGGGTGCGCCAGATCTTCTTCTGCAACTGCAAAATGCCGTACACCAGCGCCTCGGCGGTCGGCGGGCAACCCGGGACGTACACGTCCACCGGCACCACGCGATCACAGCCACGGACCACCGAATACGAATAGTGGTAGTAGCCGCCACCGTTGGCGCAGCTGCCCATCGATATGACCCACTTCGGATCCGGCATCTGGTCATAGACCTTGCGCAGCGCCGGCGCCATCTTGTTGACCAACGTGCCGGCCACGATCATCACGTCCGACTGACGCGGCGACGGGCGGAACACGATGCCGTAACGGTCCAGATCCAGACGCGCCGCACCGGCGTGCATCATCTCCACCGCACAGCAGGCCAGACCGAAGGTCATCGGCCACATCGAGCCGGTACGCGCCCAGTTCAACAGCGCATCGACACTGGTGGTCACATAGCCCTTCTCGAGCAGCGGATTGTCGCCTTCAGGCCGCAGGATGTCGTCGACCCGCCCTTCCGGGATCGGGTTGTTCATCAGGCCGTCGAGAGTTTGAATCACTCCCATTCCAGCGCTCCCTTCTTCCACACATAGATAAAGCCGAGGAACAGCATGCCTACGAACAGCCCCATAGTGACGAGCGAACGGGCGCCCAGCTCCATGAAGACCTGGGTCCAAGGCACGATGAAGATGATTTCCAGATCAAAGACGATGAACTGGATGGCGATGAGGTAGTAGCGCACGTCGAACTTCATGCGCGCGTTCTCAAACGCCTCGAAGCCGCACTCGTACGGCGAAAGCTTCTGACTGTCCGGGCTACGCGGAGCGAGGAACCGGCCGATCAGCATCAGCGCGATACCGATACCGGTGGCGACGATCAGAAACAGCAGAGACGGCAAATATTCGGCCAGCACAGCGATTCTCTCTTGCCTCTGCCTTGGCACCTGCGGGCGCCGCGGCATGGGTGATTGTCGGGAATGTGATGACGGGGCGCCAACGCGCCCCGCGAACCCGCAAATACTAATGGTGCCCAAGAGGGGACTCGAACCCCTACGACTCTCGTCGCTACCACCTCAAGGTAGTGCGTCTACCAATTCCGCCACCTGGGCTTACGTCAGCGCAACTGTTTTGCAGTGCGCCGCGTATTGTAACCGTCTTCAGTCTTTCTGTGCGCCCTCGACGGGCTTTTCTTCACTCTGGACCGGAATATTTTCCGTGGGAGCGGCCGCCTGCGGCACATCACCCACTGCCGCCACCTGCGGCACCGCCTGCAACTCACCCACGGGCACCGAAGGAGCCACTGCCGGCGCTACCGCCTGGGACATGACCCCGAGCCCCTCACCCGCCGGACGCGCGCCGTGGCTTGCATACCAGGCCATGAACAGGCTGATACCGAAAAACACCACCGCCAGCCACTTGGTACTCTTGGATAGGAAATTCGAGGCGCCACGCGCGCCGAACACCGTACCTGACGCACCCGCACCAAATCCCGAGCCAGCTGCAGCACCCGAGCCACGCTGCATCAGGATCAGCGCGATCATCGCGACCGCCACCAGCACATAGACCACATTGAGGATCAACATCAGCATTTGAAATCCGTCCCGGACAATTCCACCCGATTAGCGACCGGCCGCTGCTCTCGCGATGGCCAGAAAATCAGCCGCCACCAGCGAAGCGCCACCTACCAGCCCGCCATCGACGTCAGGCTGTGAAAACAGCTCTGCAGCATTGTCGGGCTTGACGCTGCCACCATAAAGGAGCGACAACGAATCAGCGATTCTAGCATCGGCCTTGGCCACTACGCCACGAATGAACGCATGCACGGCCTGCGCCTGCTCTGGCGTCGCGGTCTTTCCGGTACCGATCGCCCAGACCGGCTCATAGGCCACCACCGCTTTGGCAAATGCATCGACTCCGGCGAGATCCAGGACCGGCGCCAGTTGCGAGGCGATCACCTGCTCGGTCCGACCGGCCTCACGCTGCTCCAGCGTCTCACCGACACACAAGACCGGGATCAGTCCGGCATGGATGGCCGCCAGGAACTTCCGTGCCACCAGCTCACTGCTTTCGTTGTGGTACTGGCGGCGCTCCGAGTGCCCTACCAGCCCATGCGTTGCCCCGACATCCACCAGCATGGCGGCGGAGACCTCGCCGGTATAGGCGCCCTTTTCGTTGCTGCTGACATCCTGCGACCCGAATGCCAGTTCCGTGCCCTCGAAGTCCTCGATCAGATCGCCCAGATACGGCAGTGGCGGCAAGATCACCAGCGACACCCCCTCAAGCGGCAGGCCAGCGGCCACCTGCCCCACCAGTTCGGTGGCGAATTGACGGCTGCCATGCAGCTTCCAGTTACCGGCAACGATCTTCTGGCGCATTCAGGAATGACTCCCCGTAAAAAGGTGGGCGAAGGATAGCCGAATTGCGGCCATCGACAGGACAACACCGGACAATCCGGGACAACATGCACAAACGCCGCCGGACCCGCAGGCCGCGACGGCGTTGTGGCGGAGCCGCACCGGACAGACCGGCCGGCCAACGCGTTACTTCAGCTTGATCTCGCGCAGGCGTTCTTCCAGGAAGCCATGGGCCGTAATCGCTTCGGGGTAACGACTCGGATTCTCCGCGCTAACGCACGAAGGCAGCACATCGATCAGGAAATCCGGATTCGGATGCAGGAAGAACGGCACCGAGTAGCGCGGCTGGCGGGCCAATTCACCCGGAGGATTGACCACGCGATGGATGGTCGACGGGTACACGTGGTTGGTCAGGCGCTGCAGCATGTCGCCGATATTGACCACGATGGTGTCGGCATCGGAGGTGAACGGCACCCACTCGCCTTCGTGCGACTGCACTTCCAGGCCGGCGGCACTGGCGCCGACCAGCAGGGTGATGAAGTTGATGTCGCCATGGGCGCCGGCACGCACATTGGGGATGTCGTCGGTGGTGATCGGCGGGTAGTGGATCGGCCGCAGGATCGAGTTGCCGTTGTTGGTCTTGTCGGCGAAATAGTCCTCCGGCAGACTGATGTGCAGCGCCAGCGCCGACAGCACGCGCGCGCCCAGCTGGTCCAGCTTCTGGTAAAGACCGTACCCGTACTCCTTGAAGCCGGGCACTTCACTCGGCCACAGGTTCGGCGGCATCACTTCGCGGTACTTGGAATCGTCCGGAATCTCACGGCCGATATGCCAGAACTCCTTCAGGTCGAAATGCTTGGAACCCTTGGCGGTCTCGACCCCGAACGGCGTGTAACCGCGAGCACCACCACCACCGGCCAGGTGATACTGCTTTTTCACAGCCTCCGGCAGCGCAAAGAACGCCTTGAAGGCCTCATAGGCGGCATCGATCTCGGCCTGCGGGATACCGTGATTGCGGATACCGGCAAACCCCCACTGGCGATACGCCGCGCCCAGCTCAGCCACGAAGGCGTCACGGTCGGTATCGAAACGGGTGATGTCGAGGGTGGGAATACGGGAACTCATTCAACTACTCCAGAGAAGGAAACGGGGCGCCGGCTATTGGAACCGGGACCCCGACAGCAACACCATGATCCAGCTCAAACCTGTGCGGCAGCCGAACGGACGGCGTCGGCCAGTGCTTCGAGCGTGTCCGTCATCAACCCGGCCTGGTCGGCCTCGACGGTGACCCGCACCACCGGCTCGGTGCCCGACGGCCGCAGGAACGCCCTGCCCCGTCCGGCAACCGCCGCCTGCGCCGTGGCCAGCGCCGCCTGCACCGGCGCGCTCCTGACCACTTCGCGCGCCCCCGACTCCAAGCGCACATTGATGGTCTTCTGCGGCACCATCACCAGCCCCGCGCCCGCCTGGCGCAGGGTCTGGCCGGCACTTCCCAGCACTTCCAGCACCTGCAACGCACTGATGATGGCGTCACCGGTCGTGGCCCGGTCCAGGCACAGGATATGTCCCGACGCCTCGCCCCCCAGCACGCCCTTGCCCTCGACCAGCGCCTGATGCACATAGCGATCACCGACATTGGCCCGCACGAACGGGATGTCCAGCCGTTCCAGCGCCTGCTGCAGCCCGTAATTGGTCATCAAGGTACCGACCACCGGCCCACGCAAACGACCGCTGGCCTGCCAGGCCTTGGCCAGGATATAGAGCAGGCCATCACCGTCCACGGCGGCGCCCGTATCGTCCACCATCAGCACACGGTCGCCGTCACCGTCGAAGGCGATGCCCAGATCGGCCTCCACCTCGACAACCTTGCGCGCCAGGTTGTCGATATGGGTGGACCCCACCCCGTCATTGATGTTGATGCCGTTCGGCTCGGCACCGATGGCGATCACCTCGGCCCCCAGTTCACGGAACAGCAGCGGCGCGATGTGGTAGGTCGCGCCATGGGCGCAGTCCAGCACGATCCTGAGCCCGCGCAGGTAGAAATCGCGCGGCACGCTGACCTTGCAGAACTCGATATAGCGGCCGACCGCGTCGCGGGCACGCATTGCCTTGCCCAACCGGTCGGACTCAACCGTAGAAAATGGCGCCTCCAGTGCCGCTTCCAGCGCCAGCTCGGTGGCATCGTCGAGCTTCTCGCCTTCACCGGAGAAGAACTTGATGCCATTGTCGTGATGCGGATTGTGTGAGGCACTGATGACGATGCCGGCGTCGGCACCCAGCGTGTGGGCCAGAAACGCCACTGCCGGGGTCGGCATTGGCCCCAGCAGCTGCACATCGGCCCCCGCGGCTACCAGCCCGGACTCGAGCGCCGCCTCGAACATGTAGCCCGAGATGCGGGTGTCCTTGCCGATCACCACGGTCGGCCGGCGCCCGGTACGTTCGAGCAACACCCGCCCCAGCGCATTGCCCACACGCAGCACGAAATCAGCGGAAATGACGCCCTGGCCGACCCGGCCACGGATGCCGTCGGTGCCGAAATACTTGCGTGTTCTCATCAGGCCGCTTCGTCTTCGTTCTCAGGCTGTCGCATCATCATCGCCAGCAGCTCGGCCAGGCGGTCACGCATTTCGCGACGGTCGCAGATCTGGTCGATGGCGCCATGCTCGAGCAGGAATTCCGAGCGTTGGAAGCCTTCCGGCAGCTTCTCGCGGACGGTCTGCTCGATCACGCGCGGGCCGGCAAAGCCGATCAGTGCGTGCGGCTCGGCGATGTTGATATCGCCGAGCATCGCGAACGAGGCCGACACGCCCCCGGTGGTGGGATGGGTCAGCACCGAGATATACGGCAACCCCGCGTCACGCAGCTTGCCTAGCGCGGCCGAGGTCTTGGCCATCTGCATCAGCGAGAACAGGCCTTCCTGCATGCGCGCGCCGCCACTGGCGGAGAAACACACATACGGGCAACCCAGCTCAAGTGCGGTTTCCGCAGCCAGCGAGAAGCGCTCGCCGACCACCGACCCCATCGAACCGCCCATGAACGCGAAATCGAAGGACGAGGCCACCAGCGGGCGGCCCTTCAGCAGGCCGCGCATCGCCACCAGCGCGTCGTACTCGCCGGTGTTCTTCTGGCTGGCCTTGATGCGTTCGGCGTACTTCTTCTGGTCCTTGAACTTGAGCACGTCGGTCGGCCCGAGGCGGGCGGCGATCTCGGTGGTGCTGTCGGCATCAAACAACGAGGCCAGGCGCGCGCGGGCGCGGATGGCCATGTGATGGCCACACTTGGGGCAGACCTCGAGATTCTCTTCCAGTTCCGGGCGGTACAGGGCCGCGCCGCAGCTGCTGCATTTTTCCCACAGGCCCTCGGGGACGCTGCGTTTCTTGGAAGGCGTGTTGTCGGTACGGATGCCGGACGGCATCAACTTGCTGAGCCAACTCATGCGGGGTGACGGTTCCGTTCAGGGCGACCTTGCGGCCGCGACAGGGCCCACAGTCTAGCTCACCCCTGCGACGGTGGCGCCCCCCGCCTGCACACATCCGGGCCTATGCCCGGACGACGCAAACCCTACCCCCGCGTACGTTTCACTCCTTACACGGGGCGCGGGCAACCGGCCTGCCCGGGCTCAAGCCAGCGCCATCCAGCGCCGCGCGCAACGGCCGCAGGAACTCGCCCGCCAATGCCGCGGCCCCAGCTGGATCGGCCGCGGCAGACATTCGCGCCACCAGCGCACTGCCAACCACCACGCCATCGGCATCCACCGCCATCGCCGCCGCACTGGCGGCGTCCTTGATACCGAAACCGGCCACCACCGGCACTTTCGCACCGGCCCGCAACAGCCGCAGGCGCTCGCCCGCGGCCGCACTGTCCAGTCGTTCGGAGGCACCGGTGACGCCGGCGAAACTCACGTAGTACAGGTACCCCTGCGCCGCTTCGCACAAGGCATCGAGACGGACCGGGCTGCTGGTCGGCGACGCCAGCAGGATCAGCGCCAAGCCGGCGGAAGTGAAGGCTGCCCGGATATCCTCGGCCTCTTCCGGGGGCAGATCCACCAGCAGCACGCCATCCACACCGGCGGCGACCGCCTCCTGTGCATAACGGACAGCGCCACGGATCTCGACCGGGTTGAGATAGCCCATCAGCACCACCGGCGTGGTCACATCGGTCTGGCGGAAGCGCGCCACCGTATCCAGCACATATTGCCGCCCAGCCCCGCGTGCCAGCGCCTGTTCGGAGCTGCGCTGGATCGTGGGCCCATCGGCCATCGGATCGGAGAACGGCACGCCCAGCTCGATCACATCGGCGCCGGCCTGGACCAGCGCATGCATCACCGGCACGGTCGCCTCCAGCGAAGGATCGCCGGCGGTGATGAAAGGAATCAGCGCCTTGCGACCGGAGGCACGCAGGCGGGCGAAGCAGTCGTCAATTCGGGTTACGGACATCTCAGGCACATCCTTCAATCAGTTCAACCGCGTCCGGCTGGCCCCAGTAAAGCGGGGTCAGCAGACCATGGAGTGTTTCCAGGCGCAGGGCCACGCGGGCGGCGTTGCCGGTCCAGGTGGCGCAATCCCCTTCCGGTGATACACACGCGGCGGACGCCGTCGCCGCCCGCGGTGTCGCAGAAGGCGTGCACGCCGTCAATGCCACGGCCAGGCCGATCAGCAACGGAGCTCGCATCGCGGCGGCTCTCACAGCACCAGCCCCTCACGCGCGGCGATAGTGTGCACATCCTTGTCGCCGCGGCCGGACAGGTTGCACAGCACCAGCGCATCCTTGGGCAGTTCGCGTGCCAGTTTGATCGCCTGCGCCACCGCATGGCTGGATTCCAGCGCCGGCAGGATGCCCTCGGTACGGGTCAGGCGATGGAAGGCGGCCAGCGCTTCCTCGTCGGTGATGCCCACGTACTGGGCGCGACCGGTGTCGGCCAGGAACGCATGCTCCGGACCGACGCCCGGGTAATCCAGACCGGCGGAAATCGAATGGGTTTCGGTAATCTGGCCATCGTCATCGCACAGCACATAGGTGCGATTGCCGTGCAGCACACCCGGCCGACCGGCCGATATCGACGCGGCGTGGCGACCCGTAGCGATGCCATCACCGCCCGCCTCGGCACCGTAGATCTTCACTTCAGGATCGTTGAGGAAGGCGTGGAACAGGCCGATGGCGTTGGAGCCGCCGCCAACGCAGGCGGTGATCGCGTCGGGCAGGCGGCCGTAATCCTCCAGCATCTGCGCGCGCGCCTCGCGCCCGACAATCGCATTGAAGTCGCGCACCATGCGCGGATAGGGGTCCGGACCGGCCACGGTGCCGATGATGTAGAAGGTGTCGCGCACATTGGTCACCCAGTCGCGCATCGCCTCGTTGAGCGCATCCTTGAGCGTGGCCGAACCGCTGCTCACCGGCACCACCGTCGCCCCGAGCAGCTTCATCCGGTAGACGTTGATCTTCTGCCGCTCGATATCGGTGGCCCCCATGTAGACCACGCACTCGATGCCCAGCCGCGCGGCCACCGTCGCCGAGGCCACACCGTGCTGGCCGGCGCCGGTCTCGGCGATGATGCGGGTCTTGCCCATGCGCGCGGCCAGCAGCGCCTGGCCGATGGTGTTGTTGATCTTGTGCGCGCCGGTGTGGTTGAGGTCCTCGCGCTTGAGCAGGATCTGCGCACCGCCCACATCGCGACTCAGACGCTCGGCATGGTAGATCGGACTCGGCCGGCCAACGTAGTGTTTCAGATCCTTGTCGTAGGCGGCGATAAAGGCCGGATCAACCCGCGCCTGGTCGTAAGCGGCGGCCAGCTCCTGCAGCGGGCCAACCAGCGTTTCGGCGACAAAACTGCCGCCATAGCGGCCGAAGTGGCCCCGGGCGTCCGGGAAGGCGTGGAAATCGTCGATCGGCGAGGCGGTCATGGCAATCACGGCAACAAGGAACAGGACTGCAATCTAGCCCAGCCAAGCTGACATGAATATCGATAAATCCTGATTCATGTGTTAGAAAAACTCACATGAAAAAACAGCAGGACAGTCGTTTCTCACGACAAAAACGCCCGAAGGGTGGCGCAGGGCCGGCTTTTGCTCCTGCAAAACCGGCATTCCCGCCATCCGTGGCGGTCAGACGTGCGCCATGAAAGACGATCGCGCCCTGCCCTCACTCAATGCCTTGCGTGCTTTCGAGGCCGCCGCACGGCTGCGCAGCGTCAGCTTGGCCGCAGCGGAACTGCACGTCACCCACGGCGCGGTCAGCCGCCAGTTGCGGGCACTGGAAGAGGAGCTGGGGCTGGCCCTGTTCGAACGCGATGGCCGTGGCATCCGCCCCAGTGCCGCAGGTCATCGCCTGCTCGAGGCCAGCTCGGCGGCCTTTGCGCAGATCAGTGACTGCGCGGCGGCGCTGCGCCGGCCACAACGCGACGCGGCGTTCGTGCTTGGCTGCCCCGGCAGCATCCTCGCCCGCTGGGTGATTCCGCGCCTGCCCGACCTGCAGCACGACCTGCCGCAGCTGACCTTGCACCTGGCCGCGCAGGAAGGCGATTTCACCCCGCGCCTGGAAGGCCTGGATGCCGCCCTGATGCTCGGCCAGGCGCCGTGGCCGCCGGGCTGGAAGGTCCACACCCTGGCGCAGGAGCGGATCGGGCCGGTGTTCAGCCCGGCCATGCCCGGCGCGCAGCTACTGGCACAGCAGCCGCCCGGCGCCCTGCACGAGCACGCGCTGCTGCACACCCGCTCGCGCCCGCAGGCCTGGCCAACCTGGGCCATGCGCAACGGTATCGATCACCAGCGCCTGCACTACGGCACCGGTTTCGAGCATCTCTATTACCTGCTGGAAGCGGCCGTCGCCGGGCTCGGTGTGGCCATCGCCCCACAGCCGCTGGTGGCCGAAGAGCTGGCCCGTGGCCGGCTGGTCGCGCCGTGGGGCTTTGTCGATACCGACGGCAGCTGGGGGTTGTGCACCACCCGTGGCGACGACCCGCGCGTGGAACTGCTGGCACAGTGGCTGCAGCGCCAGTTACAGGGCTGAACCCGCCTCGGTGGTGTCGTCGGCGGCCATGTCGGCACGGCGCACCTCTTCGACAAACTGGCGCATCTTGTAACCGTCCTTCAGACCCGGCGCCGACTCGATGCCGCTGGACACATCCACGCCCCACGGCTGGGTGGCGAGGATCGCGTCGTGCACGTTCTCCGGGCGGAGACCGCCGGCCAGCAGGAACGGGCGATGCACGCCCGGCGGAATCTGCGACCAGTCAAACGAGACTCCGGTGCCACCACTGCCGCCGACCGCGTGACTGTCGAACAGGAAGCCGGCCGTATGCGGATACAGCTGCTGCAGCCCGCGTGCGGTGATCTCGGTGCCACCGCCCATCGCGATCGCCTTCAGGTACGGCATGTTGAAGCTGCGGCAGAAACCGTCGTCCTCATCACCATGGAACTGCAACACGGTGGGCCGCACCGCACGCAGCACCTCGCGCACTTCCTCGCGATTGTTGTTCTGGAACAGCGCCACCACGTCCACCATCGGCGCGATCGCCTGGCGCATCGCGCGCGCCTCGGCTGGCGCCACCCGGCGCACGCTGCCTTTGGCGAAGATGAAGCCGATCGCGTCCACCCCCAGCTCGCTGGCCAGGCGGATGTCACCGGCGCGGGTCATGCCGCAGAACTTGATGCGGGTACGGAACAGCGTGCGACTCACAGCGTCACCTCGGCCGGCAATTGCCAGTGCTCAGGATACAGCGGACCGACGAACACCAGCCCCTGCGGCGGCGCGGTGGGCCCGGCCTGATTGCGATCACGGGCCGCCAGCACGTCGGCGATCCAGCTTTCCGGCTTCTCGCCCGCCCCCACCATCAGCAGCGAGCCGACGATATTGCGCACCATATGGTGCAGGAACGCATTGGCCTGCACTTCGACCTCCACCACCTCGCCATGACGGCGGACCGAGATCGCCTGCAGCTCACGGCGTGCGTGCAACGCCTGGCACTGCGCGCTGCGGAACGAGCTGAAATCGTTCTCGCCCAGCAGCGCCTGCGCGGCCCGGTGCATCGCATCGGCATCCAGCGGCCGCCGCTCCCAGCTCAGGGTCTGCCGGTACAGTGCGGGCCGGACCTGCCGGTTCATCAGCCGGTAGCGGTAGCGACGCGCACGGGCCGAGAAACGGGCGTTGAACTCCTCGTCGACCGGCACGCACCAGCGCACGCAGACCGAGGGCGGCAGCCGTGTAGTCGTTCCCAACATCCAGCCGCGCGGCGTGCGCGCAACCTCGCTGTCGAAATGCACCACCTGGCATTCGCCATGCACGCCGGCATCGGTACGGCCGGCACAGACCACATGGATCGGCGCGTCCGCCACCGAGGACAGCGCATCCTGCAACGTCGCCTGCACGCTGGCACAGCCGCTCTCACCGAGCTGCTGCCAGCCTTTGAACTCGCTGCCGTCGTACTCCACGCCCAGCGCGTAACGCATCGTCAAACCTCTTGGAATTTCGCTACCGCGGATATCGCGGCGCGGTCAGTCGCTGTCGCGCTCGGACCACACCGCCAGCTCATTGCCACCGGGCTCGATGAACTGGAAGCGGCGGCCGCCGGGAAACACGAACACCGGCTTCACCACCTCGCCGCCATGCGCCAGCACCGCGGCCTGCACCGGCGCCAACTGCGCCGCATACAGCACCACCAGCGGCGCGCCGGCGCTGGTGGTCACCGGCGTGCCGCGGAAGAAACCACCCTGCAGCTGGCCGTCATCGAACGCGGTGTAGTCCGGGCCGTAGTCCTCGAACTGCCAGCCGAACACCTGCTCGAAGAAGCGGCGACTGGCGGCCGGGTCGGATGAGGCAAATTCCACGTAATCGATACCACGCTCGCGCTTCATCGCAACCTCCGTCACCGCATCCGGCCGAGCAGTTCCAGCGCTTCGTCCCGCGCCTGCGGATCGCCGCCCTGCATCACTTCGCCCAGCAGCGTGCGCGCGGTTTCCGCGTCCCCCAGGTCCAGATAGGCGATGGCCAGCTCCAGCCGCTCGCGACCGGCCGGTGCCGGGCTCAGGGGCGCCACCGGCGCGGTGTCAGCCGCATCCCAGGCCGATTCGGGTACTTCCGCTTGCACTATCGCCGACAGCTCGGGCGCTTCCACCACCGGGGGCGAGGCCTCCCCCAGCGCCGCGGGCGCCGGCTCAACAGTCGGCGGCAGCGGCTCGGCATAGATCGCCGGACCGCCCCTCAGCCATGCCGGCATCGGCTCTTCATAGGCGTCCGGCTGCACCGCGACGTGGTCTTCTGCCACTGGCTGGACCATAACCGCTTCAGCCCCGGAATCCCGCCCCCGGGCGACATCTGCGCTCTGATCGTCCACCTGATCGGCGGCCATGCCCATCACCGGCATCGCCGCCACCAGCCCGTCGGCACCAAAGTCGCGGCGCGGGGCAGGCGGCAGCGGCTTGCGACGGCGCGCCAGCCACCAGCCCAGCGCGGCAACCACCACCAGTATGAGACCCAACCACAACCAGCCCAATGAAGCCCCGTCCTCACGCCTGCCGGCCTCGGCCAGTCGCATCTGGGCGGCCGCCAGGTCCGAATCCTTCATCGCGATGAGCGCTTGCTGCTGCTGTTGCAGTTTCTCCAGCTCACCGACGCGATCACGCAGTTCCTGCAATTCGGCATCACGCGTGGCCAGATCTTCTTTGGCCTGCCGCAGTTGTTCATTTGCCAGCATGTCACCCTCGCCCCCGGCGTCGAGGCCGGTTGTCATTCCTGCGGTCTGTTGTGCACCGGCGGCCGCCGCGGCGATCTCCAGCCGCGCGCCGGTGGCCGCGGCCGCCGGAGAAGCGGAACGCGCCGGCTGTGCGGCGGCATCGGCGACCGCCGGCTGCGGAACCGGCGCGCGAGCCTGCCGCCACTGCGCGGTCTGCTCACGCACCATGGCCCGTGCCTCGGCCGCATCCACCCGTGCCAACTCTTCCTGCGATGGCGTACGCAACACCGCGCCCTGCTTGAGCAGGTGGATGTTGCCGCGGATGAAGGCCTCCGGATTGGCGCGCATCAGCGCCACCATCGTCTGGTTCAGCGAAGTGCCGCTTTCGCGCGAGAGTTCCCTGGCGACCTGCGACAGGCTCTGGCCACGCTGTACCGGCGCCAGCTGGCCCGGCACCTGCGCCGCCGGACGCGCGGGCGCCGGAGCTGGCGTCGCCGGCGCCGCGGCGGGAGCCGCCGGTGCGTTGGGCAGCGGCGCTTCGCGCAGCGGTTCGGGCTCGCGCACGATCAGGTTGGAAGGTGCCGCCGCCGGGGCTTCAATCACCGGCTCGGCCACCGCGGTGGCGGTTTCCGGCGCGGCCACCAATGCCGAATATTCGCGCACCAGCCGCCCCTGGCCCCAATCGACTTCGATCAGGAAGCCCAGCGCCGGCACCTGTACCGGCGCGGCGCTGGTAACGCGGATGACCGCACGTCCCTCACGGTCCTGCGCGAACTGGAACTGCAACTCGCTGACCAGTCCTTGCGGGCGGGCCAGGCCCACACGTTCGAAGGTGACCGGCGAAGCCAGACCAACCGTGGCGTTTTCCAGCTCCCCCGGATCGCTGGAAATGATCGGGATCTCCGCCAGAAAGGGCTGGCCCGGCTTGGACAGCACGCGGATGTCGCCCAGCCCCAAGGCCATCGCGGCGCTGCTGAACAGCGCCAGGATGAGAACAAGCACGCCTTGTATCGAGCGCATGGCGCTCCTGCCCCTATTTTTCATGGAGCCAATATAACGGCTCGCCCCGATTTCGAATACCGCAGGAAACAGGTGCCGATTCGCGAGCCGGCCAGGCGGGCCGGCCCCGCTGTTTCCGATCACCCGCCGGCGGCCACCAGCTCGGCGATCTGCACGGCGTTGAGCGCGGCCCCCTTGCGGATGTTGTCCGCCACCACCCACATGTTCAGCCCCCGCGGGTGCGAGATGTCCTCGCGGATGCGGCCGACATAGACCGGATCGGTACCCGAGGCATGGGTGACCGGGGTCGGATAGCCGCCGGCCTTGCGCTCGTCCACCACCTTCACCCCCGGTGCGGCGGACAGCAGTTCGCGTGCCTGCTCGGTGCTGATCTTCTTCTTCGTCTCGATGTTCACCGCCTCGGAGTGACCGTAGAACACCGGCACCCGCACCGCGGTCGGGTTCACCAGGATGCTGTCGTCGCCGAGGATCTTGCGGGTTTCCCAGACCAGCTTCATTTCCTCCTTGGTGAAGCCGTTGTCGAGGAACTCGTCGATATGCGGGATCAGGTTGAAGGCGATCTGCACCGGGAACTTGCTCGGCTCGATCTCCTGGAAACCGAGCAGCTGCGCGGTCTGCTTGCCCAGTTCTTCCATACCGGTCTGGCCGGCACCGGACACGGACTGGTAGGTGGCGATGTTGACGCGCTCGATGCCGTATTCGCGGTGGATCGGCGCCAGCACCGGCATCAGCTGCATGGTCGAGCAGTTCGGGTTGGCGATGATGCCGCGCGGACGGTTCTTCGCCGCTTCCGGGTTGACCTCGGACACCACCAGCGGCACGTCATCGTCATAACGGAAGGTGGAGGAGTTGTCGATCACCACGGCGCCAGCAGCGGCGAACTTGGGCGCGAATTCCCGGGAAATACCGCCACCGGCCGAGAACAGGGCGATCTCGACGCCGGCCGGGTCGAACGTGGCCAGGTCCTGGATGGTGATCTTGTCGCTTTCAAAGTCGACCTGCTGGCCGGCCGAACGCTCGGAAGCAAGCAGGGTCAGCGTGCTGATCGGGAAGTTGCGCTCGGCCAGGATCGACAACATGGTCTGGCCGACCGCGCCGGTGGCGCCAACAACGGCTACATGGAAACGACGGGCTTCATTGCTCATGGGGTGCACTCGAAAAAAGGGAGAGGGGGGACACACGTCGAGCCAGGTTCGGGGAACCTCCGGCGAACCGCCGCGGAGGCTCCCTACCGTTTTTTGATGATGGTTTTGCTGCGGGCAACAGCCAGCCGCGCCGCACCGGAGGTCAGCAGGTCGGCATTGATCGCATTGGCCGGATGGCCGGCATCCGGCCCCAGCCCCAAGCCGGCGAGCAGATTGTCCACCGCCAGCTGCACCATCGCCCGGCGCGTGGCCAGCGAGGCGCTGCCGATATGCGGGGTCAGCACGATATTGCGCAGGCCAAGCAGTTCTGGGGGCACCTGTGGCTCGTTCTCGTAGACATCCAGCCCCGCTGCAGCCAGCCGGCCGTTGGCCAGTGCGTCGGCCAGCGCCCGCTCATCGACAATGCCGCCGCGGGCGATGTTGACCAGCGTGGCGGTCGGTTTCATCTTCGCCAGCGCAGCGGCATCGATGATGTGGTGGTTCTGCGCGGTATACGGCAGCACCAGCAGCAGATGATCGGCACGGGCCAGCAATTCATCGAAGCCGACGTAGCGCGCACCGACGGCCTGCTCCTGCTCGGCCGGCAGTTGTGAGCGGTTGTGGTACAGCACCGGCATGCCGAAGCCCTGGTGGCCGCGGCGAGCAATCGCCTGGCCGATCCGCCCCATGCCCAGGATGCCCAGCGTGCTGCCATGCAGATCGGCACCGAGCATGGTGGTGAACGACCACTGCCCCCACTGGCCTTCACGCAGCCAGCGGTCGGATTCGACGATGCGCCGCGCCGCCGCCATCAGCAAGGAAAATCCCAGATCGGCCGTGGTTTCGGTCAACACATCCGGCGTGTTGGTGGCGAGGATGCCGGCCGCACTCAACGCGGGGATATCGAGGTTGTTGTAGCCGACGCCGACATTGGCGATGACCTTCAGGCGCGCCGCGCCGGCAACTTCCGCCGCACCGATACGGTCGTTGAGCGTGACCAGCGCACCGTCCATGCCTGCCAGCTGCGCGGCCAATGCGGCACTGTCGTGCGCGGTGACTTCCGGGGTAGCCACCACATCGCAGTACGCCCCCAGCTGCGCGACGGTATCGTCGAACAGGGGCTGCGATACCCAGACGCGTGGCCGCTGCTCAGCCATCGACACTGCCGGGAATACGCGGTGTCATCTCGCCCACATCAGCGCATTGCGCGCGGTGGCGCAGGGCCTGGTCCATCAGCACCAGCGCCAGCATCGCCTCGGCGATCGGGGTGGCGCGAATGCCGACGCACGGATCGTGGCGACCGGTGGTGATGACCTCCACCGCGTTGCCGCCCGTGTCCACGGTGGCACCGGGCAGGCGCAGGCTGGAGGTCGGCTTGAGCACCATCGACGCGACGATCTGCTGGCCGGTGGCGATGCCGCCGAGGATTCCACCGGCATGGTTGGACTGGAAGCCGTCCGGGGTGATCAGGTCCCGGTGTTCGGTACCCTTCTGCGCGGCACTGGCGAAACCGTCGCCGATCTCCACGCCCTTGACCGCGTTGATACTCATCAGTGCCGCGGCGATATCGCCGTCGAGCTTGCCGTAGATCGGCTCGCCCCAACCGGGCGGCACAGCGTCGGCGACCACGGTCACGCGCGCACCGACCGAATCGCCGGACTTGCGCAGCGCATCCATGTACGCCTCCAGCGCCGGCACCTGGGCGGCATCGGGCCAGAAAAACGGATTGTCCTCGACCGCGCTCCAGTCGTGCCCCGCCGGGACGATCTCGCCCAGCTGCGACAGATAGCCGCGCACGCTCACCCCATAGCGCTGCTTGAGCCACTTCTTGGCGATGACGCCGGCGGCCACGCGCATGGTGGTTTCGCGCGCCGAGGAGCGGCCACCACCGCGCGGGTCACGGATGCCGTACTTCTGCCAGTAGCTGTAATCGGCATGGCCAGGACGGAACTGCGCGGCGATGGTGCTGTAATCCTTGCTGCGCTGGTCGGTGTTGCGGATCAGCAGACCGATCGGGGTACCGGTCGTCCTGCCCTCGTAGATACCGGACAGGATCTCCACCTGGTCGGCTTCGCGCCGCGCCGAGGTGTGGCGGCTCTTGCCGGTGGCCCGGCGCTGCAGATCGTGGGCGAACTCTTCGGCGCTGATCTCCAGTCCCGGCGGACACCCGTCGATCACGCAGCCGATGGCCGGCCCGTGTGACTCGCCGAAGGTGGTGACCGTAAGCAGCTTTCCGAACGAGTTACTGGACATGCACGACCTTTGCAGACGCCTGCGTGCCGGCGTGGATACCACCGGCGTTGTTCTGTGAAACCGGCGCCCTCAGCGGACGCTGGCCAGTTCAGCGATACGCGCGTGGTGGGCGCGCAGTTCGGCCGCTTCGACGGCGAAAATACCCATCTGCCCGACCTTGAATTCGATCCAGGCGAAATAGACTTCCGGCAGCAGCTTGATCAGGTGCTGCTCGGAATCACCCACTTCGCAGATCAGCAGACCGTCTTCGGTGAGATGCTCCGGCGCGTCGCGCAGGATCTTCAGCACCAGGTCCAGGCCGTCGTCGCCGGCGCGCAGCGCCAGATCCGGCTCGTGCGAATACTCCTGCGGCAGCGCATCGGTCTCGTCGTTGGTGACGTACGGCGGATTGGTGACGATCAGATCGTAGACGCGCCCTTCCAGCCCGTCGAACAGGTCGGACTTGATGATTTCGACGTTGTGCGCGAGCAGGCGCTGCTTGTTCTCATGGGCCAGCGACAGCGCGGCATCATTGATGTCGCTGCCATCCACCTGCCAGTTCGGGTAGTAGTGACCCATGGCGATGGCGATGCAGCCCGAACCGGTGCACAGGTCCAGTGCACGGGTGACCTCACGGCCGGCCAGCCACGGCTCGAAACCGCCCAGGATCAGCTCGGCGATCGGCGAACGCGGCACCAGCGCGCGCGCATCGCTCTTGAAGCTCAGCCCGGCAAACCAGGCCTCGCCGGTCAGATAGGCCGCCGGCAGACGCTCATCGATACGGCGCTGGAACAGCGCCAGCACCTGCTCGCGCTCTTCCTGCAGCAGGCGCGCCGAGCCATAGGCCGGGCCGAGGTCCGGCGGCAGGTGCAGGCTGTGCAGGACCAGCTGGGTCGCCTCGTCCAACGCGTTGTCATAGCTGTGACCGAAGGTCAGGCCGGTGGCATTGAAACGACTGGCGCCGTAGCGGATCAGATCGACGATCGTGTGGAGTTCAGCGGCCGCTTGGGCAGTCATGGCGATACAGGAGTACAGAATGGCCTGCGATTATAGGCGCGTGCCCGGTATATTGAGCGCCCAGTTGCAGCCGAAACTTCGGCAACACCCGCCATCAGGCGCCGAATCCGACGGCAAACCGCGCCCTCGCGTGCTGGTGGGCCACTGCAATCCCCTACACTCCCGGGTCCTGCCCATGGCCGAGCGCCTGCTGCGACGCCTGGCACCTGTACGGAAAAACCGCCCATGTTCAATCGCAATGTCGGCATCATCCTGGCCATCGCCCTGGCCGCCGGCCTCGGTCTGGTCCTGGCGCAGAAGGTGTTCGGCCCCGGCAAGACCCCGGTCGGGGGCGACAGCTCGATCATCTTCTACGGCACGCCGCGCACCTTGCCGGAGTTTGATCTGGCCCAGTCCGACGGCACCCGCCTGATTCCCGGCGAGCTGCGCGGGCACTGGACCCTGGTCTTCCTCGGCTTCACCTCCTGCCCGGATGTGTGCCCGACCACGTTGACCGAGCTGGCCGCCGCGCAGAAGCAATGGGAATCCCTGCCCGACAGCCTGCGTCCGCGCGTAGTGCTGGTTTCGGTGGACCCGGAACGGGACACCCCGGCGCGGCTGGGCGAGTACGCCCACGCCTTCCACAAGGACACGATTGCCGCCACGGCCGACATCCCCTCGCTGGAGCGCTTTGCCACCTCGCTGGGCATGGTGTTCCAGAAGTCCCCCGGCAAGCATTTCGATGAAAACCCCGATGACTACAGCATGGATCACTCGGCCAGCATCGCCGTGCTCGATCCGCAGGGCCGCCTGGCCGGGCTGATGCGTCCACCGTTCAACCCGCAGGCCATCGCCACCGACCTGCTCAAGCTCACCGAGAAAACCGCCCCATGAGTCTGGTAACAACGCTCAGCTACGTCCTGCCGCATCGCCTGCTCTCCTCGATGGCCCGTTCGCTGGCCTACTCGCAGAACCCGCGCCTCTCGCGCTGGCTGATCGATACGGTGACGGAGAAGTTCAACGTCAACCTGGCCGAAGCGGCCAACCCGGACCCGCGCAGCTACCCCAGCTTCAACGCCTTCTTCACCCGCGCCCTGAAGCCCGGCGCGCGCGCGGCCGCGGCCGACCCGCGCACCCTGACCATGCCGGCCGACGGCCGCATCAGCCAGCTGGGCCCGATCGCCGACGGTCGCATCTTCCAGGCAAAGGGCCAGTCGTTCACCGCCGCCGAGCTGCTGGGCGACGCCGCCGACGCGGCGCCGTTCCACAACGGCCTGTTCGCCACGGTGTACCTGTCTCCGCGCGACTACCACCGCGTGCACATGCCGTGGACCGGCACCCTGCGCGAGACCGTGCACGTGCCCGGCCGTCTGTTCAGCGTTGGCACCGACGCGGTGGCCAACGTGCCGCGCCTGTTCGCCCGCAACGAGCGGCTGGTGTGCCACTTCGACACCGACTTCGGCCCGATGGTGCAGGTGATGGTCGGCGCACTGCTGGTTTCGGGCGTGGAGACGGTGTGGAGCGGTGAGGAAATCCCGGCCTATGGCGATCGCATCACCCGCAAGGACTGGCGTGGCAAGGGCATCACGCTGGAACGCTTCGCCGAGATGGCGCGTTTCAATTACGGCTCCACGGTGATCGTGCTGCTGCCGCCGGGCGTGGCCGATTTCGATCCCTCGCTGAAGGCCGAAAGCCCGGTGCAGCTTGGACAGGCGCTGGCGCGGCTGAAGTAACCCACCGCTGCGGCGCCCTGTCATTCCTGCGGCGCGGCGCGTTTCAATTACGGCTCCACGGTGATCGTGCTGCTGCCGCCGGGTGTGGCCGAGTTCGATCCTTCGCTGCAGGCCGAAAGCCCGGTGCAGCTTGGACAGGCACTGGCGCGGCTGAAGTACCACCCCCCGGCGCGGTGGCATCGTGGCGCGTGGCGACGCGCCCACCGCTGCGGCGTCCTGATATTCCTGCGGCGCGGCCCGTTTCAATTACGGCTCCACCGTGATCGTGCTGCTGCCGCCGGGCGTGGCCGAGTTCGATCCCTCGCTGAAAGCCGAAAGCCCGGTGCAGCTTGGACAGGCGCTGGCGCGGCTGAAGTAACCCGCACCTGTGGGAACAATGGAAAAAGGGCGCCACCGGGCGCCCTTTTTCGTGTCCCGCCCGCAGGCCGCTCAGCGGCCGCAGCCTTCCAGCTTCAGACTCTGGCCCGGCTTGATCGCGTAGGCCGGTGCGCGCAGGCCGTTGGCACGTGCCAGGGCAGGCACTTCGCACTGGAAGCGGCTGGCGATACGGCCCACCGTGTCGCCCTTGGCGACCTTGTAGGTTCGCGCGGCGCGCCGCGCCGGAGCCACCGGACGTGGTGCAGGCACGGCCGCAGGGCCCGCCACCTGTGCGGCCTGCATGGACTGCACATCCCCTACCGCGACACTGCCGGTGAATGTCGCCGCCGACGGGCGCTTGATCGCGGCATTCAGATCGGCGGTGATCAGGGTACGGGCCAGATCCGCGCGTGGGCCGCTGACGCAGTAGCGGTTGTACAGCCCGGCGATACGGGTGGTCGCGTTGATCGTGGTGCCGGCCGGAATCCAGCCGTCGGCCTCGTAGCGCGGGTTGAGGTTCCGCAACACGCGCATGTAGCCGTCACGGGTACCGGCGCTGCCCAGGCAGATGGTCAGCTCGTAGATGGTGGTCGATTTGGCCAGGCGCAGCGTCGCCGGCTGCGCGTTGACCTTGGGAAACTCCACGCCATATTGCTGCGGGTGCAGGAAGATCCACGCCGCGGCGATCACCATCGGCACATAGTCCTTGGTTTCGCCCGGGAACTGGGAATAGGCCGAATCGGTCCAGAAGCTCTGCCCGCCGGCTTCGCGGTAGATACGGGCCGCGCGCCCCTCGCCCCCGTTGTAGGCGGCCAGCGCGTACTCGATGTTCTTGTTGAGCACCCGCATGCGCTCATTCATGTAGGCGGCGCTGGCTTCGGCCGCGCTGCGGGCATCAAACCGGGTATCGAAACCGGTGCCGTCCGGGCCCAGGCCGAAACGGCGGCCGGTGGCGGGCATGAACTGCATCAGCCCGGCCGCGCCGGCGCGCGAGGAGGCATGCACACGGCCGTTGGATTCCTTGGCCATGATGCCGAACAGCAACGCTTCCGGCAGCGCGCTTTTCTCCCACTCCGGCCACATCACCGCACGCAGGTTCATGTAGTTCTCATAGCTGGTCAGCAACGCCGGACGCATGTCGGTGAGCCAGCGCCGGATGCCGGCCTGCACCGCCGGGTTGTACTCGACCATGTCATCGAATGCGTGGCGGTGGTCGTTCAACAGGGCCGCCGCGCGCGCCGCCTCCGGCACATCGGCGACCAGTGGCGCGACATGGTCCGGATCGGCTTCCAGCGGACCGATGGCCTCGTCACCGTCGCTCTCCCCGGCGCTGTCCGCGCGCTGCTTGAGCAGGCGCTTGTAGGTGGCAAGCAGACCACCGACCTGGCAGCCCTTCTGAGCGATGCAGTCGGCGATCACATCTTCCATGTCCTCCAGCGCCGCATCGCCCTCGCTGCTGCCCTTGGGATCGGCGTTGTCCATCAGCACCAGCGCATCGGTATAGCGCTTTTCCGCGGCGGTCATGCGCTCGTGGAGGGCGCTCACCTTGGCCTGGTCACGGGCCGACAGCGCGTGGGCCGAAGGAGCGGCGATCAACAGGCTGGTCGCCAGCAGCAGCGGCCAGGTGCGGAGGGAAGACAGGGAAACGGACATCAGCAGCACTGCACGCGAAGGGTCAGGCAGGGTAGCCGCCCCGCTTGCCCGGGGGCAACATGGCTGCGGCGCCGATATAGTCGGCCGGTAGAATCCCCCTTCGTTCATCTATGAGTGCCTCCATGGACCCGATCCTGCTCGGCAAAGGCGTCACCGACGACATCGCCGTCACCCTGCTCCCGCGTTTTGGCAACCGCCACGGCCTGGTGGCCGGCGCTACCGGCACCGGCAAGACGGTGACGTTGATGACGCTGGCCGAGGGCTTCTCGCGGATCGGCGTGCCGGTGTTCCTGGCCGACGTGAAGGGCGATGTGGCCGGTCTGGCGGTCGCCGGCGAGATCAGTGACAAGCTGGCCCAGCGCGCGGCCGACATCGGTGTGGAAGACTACGCGCCGGCCGCCAGTCCCACCGTGTTCTGGGACCTGTACGGCAGACTCGGCCATCCGGTACGCACCACCGTCAGCGAGATGGGCCCGACCCTGCTGGCGCGCATCCTGGAGCTCAACGACACCCAGGCCGGTGTGCTCGATATCGTGTTCAAGCTGGCCGACGACCGCGGCCTGCTGCTGCTGGATCTGGATGATCTGCGCGCGCTGCTGAACCTGGTCGCCGAGGAGCGCAAGGACATCTCCACCGGGTACGGACTGGTCAGCGCGCAGTCGGTGGCGGCGATCCAGCGTGCGCTGCTGCGCCTGTCGCAGGACGGCGGCGAAGCCTTCTTCGGCGAGCCGGCACTGGAGCTGGCCGAGATCATGCGCGTCAACCACGACGGCCGCGGCGTGATCGGCATCCTCGCCGCCGCCCAGCTGATCCTCAAGCCGCGCCTGTATTCGACCTTCCTGCTGTGGTTGCTGTCGGAGCTGTTCGAAACACTGCCGGAAGTGGGCGACCTGGAAAAGCCCAAACTGGTGTTCATCTTCGACGAGGCCCACCTGCTGTTCGACGATGCCCCGCCGGCGCTGGTGCAGCGCATCGAGCAGGTGGTGCGGCTGATCCGCTCCAAGGGCGTGGGCGTGTACTTCTGCTC
This sequence comes from Stenotrophomonas pictorum JCM 9942, assembly GCF_001431585.1. Lineage (NCBI taxonomy): Bacteria > Pseudomonadati > Pseudomonadota > Gammaproteobacteria > Lysobacterales > Lysobacteraceae > Stenotrophomonas > Stenotrophomonas pictorum. The sequence goes on from NZ_LLXS01000001.1 coordinate 61,317, forward strand.
GCAGTTTCCCGATGACGTGCCAGCCAACATCCTCGGCCAGCTCGGCAATCGCGTGCAGCATGCACTGCGCGCGTTCACGCCGCGCGACCAGAAGGCGGTCAGGACCGCCGCCGAGACCTTCGTGCCCAACCCCAAACTGGATGTCACCGCCACGCTCTCGCAGCTGGGCACCGGCGAAGCCCTGGTCTCCACGCTGCAGGACAAGGGCATTCCCTCGCCGGTACAGAAAACCCTGATCGCGCCGCCGCGCTGCCGCATGGGCGCGATCACCGAGACGGAGCGTGCGCAGGTACGCGCAGGCAGCCCGGTCGGCACCCGCTACGACACCGCCATCAATCGCGAATCGGCCGCCGAACGGCTGGCCCAGCGTGCGCAGAAGGTGGTGGAACAGGCCGACGCCCCCAAGGCCCGCACCCGCGAGCAGGACGACGAACAGGACAGCGGCTTTGGCCAGGCGATCAAGGATGCGATCTTCGGCACCAGGCGCCGCCAAGGCATGCTCGAAACCATGGCCAAGCAGACCACCCGCACCGTCGGCACCAAGCTGGGCAACCAGATCGTGCGCGGCATCCTCGGGGGCATCTTCGGCGGAAAGCGCTGACTCCATGAGCCGCTGGCGCCCTCCCGCTGAAAAAAGTACCGCACTGATCACCGCGCCGGGCCATGCGCGGCTGAAGGCCGAGCTCGATGAGCTGTGGCGGCAGCGCCGGCCGGAAGTGGTAAAGGCACTGGCTGCCGCCGCCGCAGAAGGTGACCGTTCGGAGAACGCCGAATACACCTACCGCAAGAAGCAGCTGGGCGAGATCGACCGCCGCGTGCGCTACCTCAGCAAACGGCTGGAAGCCCTGCGTGTGGTCGATACCCGGCCCAGTGATCCGGACGCGGTGTTCTTCGGTGCGACAGTCGAACTGGAGAACGTGGACTCGGGCGAAACGGTGATCTATCGCATCGTCGGTCCGGACGAAACCGACGCGCCCGCCGGCTGGATCAGCATCGATTCGCCGCTGGCGCGCGCGCTGCTGAAGAAGCGCGTCGATGACGAATTCACCGTGGAGCTGCCCGCCGGACCGCACACCTTCGCCGTGCTGTCCATCCACTATGCGCCGGACTGACCGCGCCGAAAATTCGCGCAATCCGCACATACGCCGGCGCATGCAGACACCACGCGTGCACCATGGAATCAAGGGGATGTGAGCCTCCTGCCGCATCCGGTCATCGTGTATTTGACCCGCGCCCCTGCCGCATGTTTTTTCTTCGCGGTTACCCATCGCGAAAGGACGCCAGATGCAGGTGCTCGACCCGGAAAAAACCGCAGCCAGCGGTGACCTCAGTAGCAACCCGCGCCGCCCGGCGCGCACCGGCATCGTGATCGATGCCTCCTGCGATGTGGCGCCGGCTTTTCTCGCCAGCGCGGATGTGGCGGTGATTCCGATTCCGATCCGGATCGGCAGCACCACCTACATCGACCAGCATGACGCCAGCGCCACCGCCCGCTACATGCGCGAGAACGCCAACGGCGAAGGCGCCACCGGACAATCCCTGCCGCTCGATGCGGCACAGATGAGCCGTTTCTTCCTGGAACACTTCGCGCTGGACTACGACTCGGTCTATTGCCTGACCATCACCGCCAGCCGCAGCCCGATCCACGAGGCTGCCAGCCACGGCAGCCTGCTGGCCACGAGCGCCATCCGTCAGGCCCGCCAGGAAAAAGGTATCGCCCGTCCGTTCCAGTTCCGGGTCATCGACACCCGCAACATGTTTGCCGGCTCCGGCATTCCCGCCATGGTGCTGCAGGACCTGCTGCGCGCGCAGGTGCCGGCCAAGGACATACGCGGCGAACTGCAGCGCATCATCGACGCCACCCACACCTACTACGTGCCCGACAACCTGGGCTACGCACGCGCCCGCTCGCGGGTGCGCGGCGATCGCAGCATCAGCCTGGCCAGCGTGCTGCTGGACGGCGCGCTGGATATCAAACCCATCGTGCTGGGCCGCCAGGGCGATACCCGCCCGGTCGCCAAGTGCCGTGGACGCGCTGACGCATGGGCCCGCCTGTTCGCGGTTGCCGCCCGCCAGGTGCAACGCGGCCTGTACGCGCCGCACGTGATCATCTCCTACGCCGGCCCCCTGCAGGATCTGCACGGTTCGCCCGCGCTGGAACAGCTGCGCGCCGCCTGCGCGCAGGAGAATGTCAGCCTGCATCTGCTGCCGATGAGCATCACCGGGATGATGAACATCGGTCCGGGCGGACTGACCTTGGCCTTCGCTGGCGAGAGCCGCGACATCGCGTTCTGACAAGCGCGCGGAGCGGTTGCGCCCGCGCGCACTGCTACACGTTCACGCGCCGCTGGCAGCACCAGCGCGTCAACCGGGCCTGCGCAGCGACGTTGCGACCTCAGCGCAGTGCCGGAGGATAGGCGCGTCCGTCGCGCAGCGGCCGGAAGTAGTCGGCCTGCGCATAGAAATCCGGATCCTGCCGGGGGTGCCAGCAGGGAATGCCGGCCAAGGGCAAGGGCCGCAGTTCGGCGGGCGTGGCAAGAACAGCGCCATCGGCAATGGCCGCGGCGACACGCGCAACGCAGGCAAGATCCTCTCCCCCCTGCACCACCACGCACTTGCCAACCAGCAACCGTCGCGGCACCAGCATCTGCTCCATCAGCGCATGACCGATGACCGCAGCAACCGCGATATCGCCATTGCGCCACTGCGCGGCATGGGTATGGAACAGCCGGGGCCACTCGTGCTTGTCCCAGGCATCGAGTAGACGGCTGTCGCGTACCCGCACGATGACCCCGGTCTCGTCGAACTGGGTCAGCGCCTGCTGCGCACGATTGCGCTCACCCGGCCCCATCTGCGCGATGTGCCGGCACTGCTGCAGGTTGAGAGCATGCTTGATGGCCGGATGACGCACCCAGACCATCGCATTGAACAGGTCATGCCAGTTCTGCGGACGCGTGGCGATGTATCCCTGCGCGATACGGGTCTCGTAATGCAGGCCATCGGCCAACAATGCACCGTCCTGCTCCACGAACCGTTTGCCCGACGGTGGCATGCGCGCGTTGAGCGCGGCGATGGCGGGCCACGCCGGGGCCGTCATCCAGTCGCGACAGGCGCCAAAGTCGGCGAAAAGCGGATGCGTGAAACACGCTGGCGCCACCTCCCCGCGGGGCGGGGCGATGAAGCGGCGCCGGCCGTTGCCAGCGCTTGGAGCCGTGACCGATCCGGTCACAGCACCTTGAGGTCGAACGCCGGCTTGGCGTGCTCGATGACTGCGTCACCGAACAGGTCATGCTCGTCGCTGTCGGTGATCTGGACATTGACGAACTGGCCTACGTGCAGCTTGGCTTCATCGGCGTTCTGGATATGCACCAGGCCATCGATTTCCGGGGCATCGGCCTTGGAGCGGGCCACCGCGATACCGTCTTCGATACCGTCGATCAGGCACTGCTGCACGCTGCCGATCTTGGCTTCGAGTTTGGCGGCGGAAATGGCGGCCTGCTTCTCCATGAAACGGGCCAGACGTTCCTGCTTCACGTCCTCCGGCACCGGGTCCGGGAGGTCGTTGGCGGTGGCGCCTTCCACCGGCGAGTAGGCAAACGCGCCGACGCGGTCGAGCTGGGCGGTATCGAGGAAATCCAGCAATTGCTCGAACTCGGCATCGGTCTCGCCCGGGAAGCCGACGATGAAGGTCGAGCGCACGGTGATGTCCGGGCAGATCTGCCGCCAGCGCAGCACCCGCTCCAGGGTCTTGTCGACCGCGCCCGGACGCTTCATCAGCTTGAGGATGCGCGGGCTGGCGTGCTGGAACGGGATGTCCAGGTACGGCAGGATCTTGCCTTCGGCCATCAGCGGCACCACGTCGTCCACGTGCGGGTACGGGTAGACGTAGTGCAGGCGGGTCCAGGCATCCAGCTCGCTCAAACCTTCGCACAGCGCCTTCATCCGCGTGGCGTATTCCCTGCCGCGCCAGGTGCCCGGCGCGTATTTGCGGTCCACGCCGTAGGCCGAGGTGTCCTGCGACACCACCAGCAGCTCGCGTACGCCCCCCTTGACCAGACGCTCGGCCTCGCGCAGCACCTCGTCAACCGGACGCGACACCAGATCGCCGCGCATCGAGGGAATGATGCAGAAGCTGCAACGGTGGTTGCAGCCTTCGGAAATCTTGAGATAGGCGTAATGCCGCGGGGTCAGCTTGATGCCGTAGTCCGGGACCAGATCCACGAACGGGTTGTGCTTGGGCGGCAGCGCGGCATGCACCGCCTCCATCACCGTGGTGTAGTCCTGCGGACCGGAGACCGACAGCACGTCCGGGTAATGCTCGCGGATCATGTCGCCCTTCTTGCCCAGGCAGCCGGTGACGATGACCTTGCCGTTCTCGTTCATCGCCTCGCCAATGGCATCGAGCGATTCGGCCACGGCCGAGTCGATGAAGCCGCAGGTATTGACCACCACCACGTCGGCCGCGTCATAGGACGGGACGATGTCGTAGCCCTCCACCCGCAGCTGGGTGAGGATGCGCTCGGAATCGACGAGGGCTTTCGGGCAGCCAAGGCTGACGAAGCCGACTTTGGGGTTCAGCTGGGACATGTTCACAGAATTCTGGGGGCCGGAGCCGAAGGGCCGCAGGGCCGGAAAGGCGGCGATTATACCGGTCGTCAGCCGGCACATCCGGCACCATGCTGAACAAGGGCATGCGTTAATTGGCAGCCCCGCAAAGGAGTCCCACCCATGTCCCAGTGGATCGATCTTCCCGGCGCCGCCGGCCCGGTCCGTGCCTGGCAAGCCCTGCCCGCCACCACGCCGCGCGGCGGCCTGGTGGTGATCCAGGAGATCTTCGGCGCCAACGCCCATATCCGCGATGTCGCCGGGCAGTACGCCGCCGACGGCTATGCGGTGCTGGCCCCGGCCTTCTTCGACCTGCTCGAACCGGGCCTGGAGCTGGACTACGACGCCGCCGGCACCGCACGCGGCAAGGCACTGGTGGACGCGCTGGGGGTGGACCGCGCCGTGGCCGTGGTCCACGCCGCCGCTGCGGCACTGGCGCCCTATGGCAAGGTCGGCACGGTCGGCTATTGCTGGGGGGGCACCATCGCGCTGCTGGCCGCGCAACGGCTGGGCCTGCCCTCGGCCAGCTACTACGGGGCGCGCAATGTGCCGTTTATCGACATGCCCTTCAAAGCCCCGGCCATCTTCCACTTTGGCGACCAAGACCCCTCGATCCCTGCCACCGCCGTTGCAGCGCACCGTGAAAAGCAACCGGCAATGCCGGTATATGTGTACCCGGCCGGCCACGCCTTCAACCGCGAGGCCGACCCGCATTACCACGCCCCAAGCGCCACACTGGCGCGCGAACGTACCTTGGCCTTCTTCAGCGAGAACCTGCGATGACCGAAGCTGTGACGTCCGATTTCGAACTCGATTCCCGCCTGGCGACCGACAGCGTGTTGATCGCTGACGGCCCGCTGTCCCAGATCCGGCTGATGAACGACGACCGTTTTCCGTGGATCGTGCTGGTCCCGCGCGTGGCCAACGCCAGTGAGTGGATCGATCTGGATGGCGGTCAGCAGCGCCTGCTGCTGGCCGAGATCAACCAGATCTCGCAGCACCTGAGGCAGAAGCCCAACGTCACCAAGATCAATATCGGCGCGTTGGGCAATATCGTGCGCCAGCTGCATATCCACCTGATCGGGCGCAACGAGAACGATGCCGCCTGGCCGGGGCCGGTGTGGGGCAGCGGCAAGGCGCAGCGCTTTGATGCCGATGTGCTGACCCAGCGTGTCGAAATCTGGCGGCAGCGGCTACGATAGGCCACCTTCACCGACGGACACACCAGCCGATGCGCTCCAACCTGATCGCCGCCCTGATCCTGATCATCGTCGGCCTGTTTTTCCTGGCCAAAAACCTGGGCTGGATCAACGGGAACATCGGCTCGATGCTGGCCACCTGGTGGCCGGCGATCCTGGTGGCGGTGGGCATCGGCATGCTGTTCGGCCGCGGCAAGTAAGCCGCCGCAACGACCGGAAAGCAGAAGGGCGCGGAATTCCGCGCCCTTTTTCGTATCGCCCCACGGCCACCATCAGGTGCGCGGCAGGGTCACCCCGGTCTGGCCCTGGTACTTGCCGCCGCGATCCTTGTACGAGGTTTCGCAGATGTCGTCCCGATCAGCCTGGAAGAACAGCATCTGCGCCACGCCTTCATTGGCATAGATGCGCGCCGGCAGTGGCGTGGTATTGGAGAACTCCAGCGTCACATGCCCCTCCCACTCCGGTTCCAGCGGGGTCACGTTGACGATGATCCCGCAGCGCGCGTAGGTGCTCTTGCCCAGGCACACCACCAGCGTGTCACGCGGAATGCGGAAATACTCCACGGTGCGGGCCAGCGCGAAGCTGTTCGGCGGGATGATGCACTCGTCGGCCTCGATATCGACAAAGCTCTTCGGATCGAAATGCTTCGGATCGACGATGGTGGAGTTGATGTTGGTGAACACCTTGAACTCGCGCGAGCAACGCACGTCATAGCCGTAGCTGGAGGTGCCGTAGCTGACGATCCGTTGGCCATCCACCTGCTTCACCTGGCCGGCCTCGTACGGCGCGATCATGCCGTGCTGCTCGGACATGCGGCGGATCCAGCGGTCGCTCTTGATGCTCATTCAGTGTGATCCTGGTTTCGTTGCGCCGCAACATGCCTGCGGCTGGGGTGGTCGATTCTAGCCCAGGCCCGGCACCAGACCACAGCCGCGAATCCTCATCACCTATATATAGGAAGGGGCCGGATGCCGGCCCCTTGCGCAGAGCGCCCTCAGAGCAACGAGGCGCTGATCGGAATGCTGGCGCGCGGACGCTTGTCCAGTTCCTCCACCATCCGTCGTGCCGCAGCCAGGTAGGCCTGCGCCGCCGCTGATTCCGGTGCCGCCGCGACAATTGGCGTGCCGGCATCCCCCTGCTCGCGGATGCCGATATCCAGCGGCAGCGAGCCCAGCAACGGCACCCCGTACTGCTCGGCGATGCGCTGGCCGCCGCCTTCGCCGAACAGATGCTCGACATGGCCACAGTTCGAACAGGTGTGCAAGGCCATGTTCTCGACGACGCCCAGCACCGGCACTTCGACTTTTTCGAACATTTTCAGCGCCTTGCGCGCGTCCAGCGTGGCAATGTCCTGCGGCGTGGTCACGATCACCGCACCGGCGACAGGAATCTTTTGCGACAGCGTCAGCTGGATGTCACCGGTGCCCGGCGGCAGGTCGATCAGCAGGACGTCCAGGTCGTCCCACAGCGTGTCGTTGAACAGCTGGGTCAGCGCCGTGGTCGCCATCGGTCCACGCCAGATCATCGGCGAGTCTTCCTCGATCAGGAAGCCGATCGACATCGCCTCCACACCGAACGCCCGCAACGGCTCGATGGTCTTGTTGTCCGGACTTTCCGGACGACCGCTCAAGCCAAGCATCGCCGGCACGCTTGGACCATAGATGTCCGCATCCAGCACCCCGACCCGCGCACCCAACGCCTTCAGCGCCAACGCCAGGTTCACCGACGTGGTGGATTTGCCCACCCCGCCCTTGCCCGAGCCCACCGCAATGACATTGCGGATGCGGGGATGGGGGGAGAGGCCCTTCTGGACGCGATGGGAGGCCAACGAGGCAAATGGAGAGGCTGATTTCATACCACAGGTTTCCTATGAAACATTTTCAAAATTAGTGCATTTCCATGAATTATTCGTTAATGTCAGGTTACGTTCATGAAGGCGACCAAGGCGACTTCATTGCCAACTTGGCCACTAAGCATGTACCGCCGATTCTAGACTCCAAGGGAGAGATACACGTGCAGAGCAGCAAGACCAATTCATTCAAGCGCAATGTGCTGAGCAGCGCTCTACTGACAGCGATCATTTTGCCGGGCGCCGCTTTTGCCCAAGACCAAGCCGCTGCCAGTGGCGAGAAGGCAACCAACCTTGATCGTGTCTCGGTCGTCGGTTCGCGCATCAAGCGCGTGGACGTAGAAGGTCCGGCTCCGGTCACGGTCATCACCCGTGCAGATATCGACCGCGAGGGTTTCCAGACCGTCGGCGACATGCTGCAGACGCTGACCCAGAACACCACCAGTTCGTTCACCGGCGACCTGGCCGTCACCGGCTTCACGCCGAACGCCCAGGTAGTGAACCTGCGCAACCTGGGCCCGGGCTACACCCTGACCCTCATCAACGGCCGCCGCCCGGCGCAGTACCCGCAGCCTTACAACCGCGACAACAACGTGGTCAACATCAAGGCAATCCCGAGCGCGATCGTCGAGCGCGTGGAAGTGCTGACGGGCGGCGCCTCGGCGATCTACGGCTCTGACGCGGTTGCCGGTGTGGTCAACATCGTCACCCGCAAGAACTATGACGGCAACGAAATCCGCCTGAGCGCCGGCACCACCGAGGAAGGTGGCGGCGACAGCTTCAAGCTCGAATACACCGGTGGCACCACCGGCGACCGCTGGACGGCGATGTATGCCTTCCAGTACAACGCCAATGAACCGGTGTTCGCCAGCCAGCGCGATGTACTGGCTGACACCCGCAACAATCCGTATGGCATCGCGGTCAACCCGGGCCTGAGCCTGGTGGCACTGAGCGCCGCCGGCCTCAACGGCCACATCCGGAACCACAACGTGGTGTATGACGCCGCAGCCTGTGATGCGCTGGGCTTCACCACGGTGACTACGCCCGCGCGCGGCACCTACTGCGGTAGCTACGACAGCAGTGCCAGCCGCTCGATCTCGAACAAGAACAACTCCTACAGCGGCTATTTCTCGGGCACGTTCGATTTCACCGACAACATCCAGGGCTTCGGCAACGTCAGCTACTACACCACCGACGCCAAGGCGTCCGGCGGTACCGAATTCTGGGGCACGTCGGGCGACCGTTTCACCAAGAGCCCGACCGGTGCGGCCACCAGTGCCTACTACGATGCCACGCTCAAGGACCTGATTCAGCTGCAGCGCGTATTCATGCCGTCCGAACTCGGCGGCAACGAAGCTGCGTCGACGCTGTACGACGAGCAGACCTACGACATCACCTTGGGCGTGACCGGCACCATCGCCGACCGCTTCGACTGGGAAGCCAGCGTCAACTACGGCAAGTACGAGTACGAAGCCGATCGCCCGCGCCTGCTGGCCAAGGCTGTCCACGATTACTTCCTGGGCCCGCAGCTGGGCTACAACGGCAATTACCCTGTCTACAATCTGAATCTGGACCGCTGGAACGCGCCGATCACCCCAGAGATCTACCGCTCGTTCGCCACGCGGGTCAAGAACAAAGCCGAATCCACCTCCGGTACGGCCAACTTCAACGTCAGCGGCGACCTGTTCGAGTTGCCGGCGGGTCCGCTGGGCTTTGCCGCAGTGCTTGAAGCCACCCGCCAGACGACCGACCTGGTCAGCGACTACCGCACCGATCAGACCCGTCCGATCGACGAGAACACGATCTACAACCTGACCAGCTCTGGCGAAACCCACGGCTCGCGTGACCGCTATGCCGTCGGCGCCGAATTCCGCGTGCCGATCTTCAGCAACCTGTCGATGAACCTCGCCGGCCGCTGGGACAAATACGACGACATCACCGCGGTAGACGACGCCAAGACCTACAACATCGGCCTGGAATTCCGTCCGTTCGACAACCTGCTGCTCCGCGGCTCGTATGCCACCAGCTTCCGCGCTCCGGACATGCAGCTGGTCTATGCCCAGGGTGCCGCGTCCTTCTCGACCATCCTGGACGAATACAGCTGCCGTTCGGGCACCGGTCTGGGCCAGGCAGCGGGCACGCCGGGGCGTACCCGCGCTCAGTGCAATACCACCAATGACATCACGCTCTACCAGGCACAGTCGTTGATTGCCGGCAATCCGCTGCTGAAGGAAGAGGAAGGGAAGTCCTGGGGTGCCGGCTTCGTGTGGGACATCGTCGACAACATGTCGCTCACGGTGGACTACTACAAGATCCGCCTGCAGGATGCTTCCACGCAGCTCAGCTCTACCTATCTGCTGCAGAACGAAGCGAACTGCCGCCTGGGCACGCGTCCTGACGGCTCGGCGTTTGAGTACAGCATGGATTCGGCGTACTGCCAGAACCTCACCTCGCTGGTCACGCGCACCAGCGCACCGGGCACGACGCTGGATGGCCGCATCCAGAAGATCAACACCGCCTATATCAATGCAGCGCTGCAGGAAACCAGCGGCATTGACGCCTCGTTCAAGTACTCCTACGACACCGACCGTCTGGGCACCTTCAAGCTGGACCTGGGCTACTCGCTGGTGTTGACCAACAAGTACCAGGAGAACGACGACGATACGCTGACCGACTACCGTGACCTGCCGCTGTTCGACTACAGCCAGCGCAGCCGTGCCCGCGGCACCCTGGGCTGGAGCCGCGACGACTGGGCGGTGACCCTGTTCGGTACCCGTATCGGTTCCAATTGGAACAATGCGTGGGACAAGCGCCTGGCACCGTGGATGGTCTACAACCTGCAGGTCGGCAAGAAGTTCACCCCGAACGTACGCGCCGAGTTCACGGTCATCAACCTGACCAACAACCAGTTCCGCGAAGATCCGACCTATACCGCCTACCCGTACTTCCAGCAGTACATCGGCGCGGATCCGCTGGGCCGCCGTTACAACCTGACCGTGTCCTACCGTTTCTGATAGGGCCACTTTCGTGACACACGGAGCCCGGCTAAATGCCGGGCTCCGTTTTCCTACACCCGTCATCCAAGGAGTATGGATTTGAAGTACCTCACCCCTCTGATGCTGGCGATCGCACTGGCCGGCGCCGGTAGCGCACACGCGCAGCAGTACTCGGTCAAGGATTTCATGGGGCATGCCGCCTATGGCAATGCACGCATATCCCCGAACGGTGAATACCTCGCGGTCACCGTCGATCATGGTGATCAGGATGTCCTCACCGTGTTGCGGACCTCGGACCTGAAGGTACTGAAGGTCAACCAGCTGCCGGACAAGAAGAGCGTCGGCTCCTTCCAGTGGATCTCGCCTGACAGGCTGATGTTCAACGCGGTAAAGAAGATGGGCGGCTTCGCCCAGCCGTTCAATACCGGCGAATGGTTTGCGGTGAACGCCGATGGCACGCAGCCTGTGCCTGTCATCTTCTACGGCACCCGTGACGCCACCCAGCGCGGCAAGACGGTGGGGGCCGAGAGCTACTCCCTGCTTGACTCGCTCAAGGGCGACGACCGCAATGTGATAATGCAGGCCCGATATCCGCGCTCAACGGAAGGCGCGGGCACGGAGGTGTACCGGGTGGATACCGTCAGCGGCCGCCGCACCTCGCTTGGCCGCGCGCCGAAGTCCAATTGTTCCATCGCCCTGGACGCCGCCAAGGAACCGCGCTTTGCGGTGTGTTCCTCCAGCCGTGACGAATCCGGCGAATACGACGAGCGCACTGAGCTGTATCGCCGCGACGGCCAGAACTGGACCCTGGTGAACGCCTCCAAGACCGATGGCAAGCATCTCTGGGTGGACCGCACCACGGACGATGGAATCGTGTACGCCAGCCAAGACGACGGCAAGGCGCCAGCGGCCATAGGCACCCTGGACACCACTACCGGCGAATTCCGCCAGCTGTTTGCCGATCCGGTGGCCGAGGTTTCCCGAGTGATATGGTCTACCGACCGCAATACACCCTTGGCCGTGGTGACCGAGGCCGGCGCCCCGAAAGTGACGATGCTCAATGAATCGCACCCGGATGCGGAGTTGTATGCATCGCTGGCAGCCGCTTTCGATGGGCAGATGGTGGATTTTTCCAGCTATACCGAAGATGGCCGGAAAATTCTGGTGTCGGTCTACAGCGACGCCAATCCAGGCGAGCTTTACCTGTACGACCGCGACAGCGGCAAAGCCCGCTTTCTGATGACGCGCCAAGCGCATCTGGATCCGAAGAAGCTGGCAACCACGCGCCCCTTTTCTTTCACTGCGCGTGATGGCCGCGCCATCTATGGCTATCTGACCATCCCCAACGGCAGCGACGGCAAGAATCTGCCACTGATCGTCAATCCGCATGGCGGACCGATCGGCCCCCGCGACAACTGGGGCTACAACCCCGAAGCCCAATTGTTCGCCAGCCGCGGTTACGCCACGCTGCAAGTCAATTTCCGCGGATCTGGTGGATACGGCAAGGCGTTCGAGAACGCGGGCCATCAGCAATGGGGCCAAGGTATCCAGAATGACATCCTCGATGCCACACATTGGGCGATCGACAACGGCCATGCGGATCGCAACCGGATCTGTATATACGGCGGCAGTTTCGGCGGCTATTCATCACTAATGGCACCGATCCGCGAGCCCGGGTTGTTCAAATGCACCTTCGGTTACGTCGGCGTGTACGACATCGACATGATGTTCAAGCGTGGCGACATTCCCGATAGCGCGAATGGCCAGCGCTTCCTGCGCCGCACCCACGGTACTGATGCGAGCATCTGGGCGCAGAACTCACCGGCGCGCCGCGCCGCCGAGGTGAAGATTCCTGTTTACCTCGCTGCTGGCGCACGTGATGTGCGGACACCGCCGGAACAGACTGAACTGATGGCCAAAGCCCTGACCGAAGCGGGCAACAAACCGGAGGGGATCATCATCCAGCCAGGTGAAATGCATGGTTTCTACGGCGAAGAAGCCCGGGTGAAGGTCTACACGGAAATGCTGAACTTCTTCAATCGCCACATCGGCGAAGGCAAGGTCAGCGTGGGAGGCCCCGCCCCGGCGATCGACGGCACCTGAACGCCGTCACATCCGCGCGCCAGATACGTCCTGGCAGAGGGCAACGAAGGGGCGTTCACGCCCCTTCGTTCCGCCGGAGAGAGTGACTTTCGGCAATTTCGCCCAACGTTTCGACCACCCAATATCCCCCGACGACATGGACAGCACCAAGGAAACCACAGATGCGTAGAAGCGCCGCCACCCTCACCGTTGTACTGTTGGCAATGGCCAGCACCGACCTGGCCTGGGCCGGAAAGAACACTGCCCCCCTGACTGAGGACCCAACCCAGGATGCGCTGATGATCAGCGCCGGCTTCCTCAATGGCCATCCGGATCTGCGCTTCAGGCTGCTGGCGCTGGAAAAGCGCCAAGCCGGAAAGCTCGATGACGCCTTCAAGTTTTTTCAGCGGGCTGCGTATTACGCAGATAAGCCCTCGCAGGGCATGGTGGCTGAGATGCTGTGGAATGGTACGGGTACCCCACAGGACAAGTCAGCCGCTTACGCCTGGATGGATATGGCCGCAGAGCGCGGTTACGAGGGATTTCTCGAGCTCCGCGAACGTTACTGGGCGGCTCTCGACGAAGCACAGCGGGAGCGCGCGATCAGTCTGGGGCAGGATATCTACGCGCGTTATGGAGACGAGGCGGCACTCCCACGAATCGCCAACGAGATCCGCAAGGAGCGAAAAGCCGTGACAGGCAGCCGTACGGGCTTCGCCGGCAACTTGAAGATCTACGTGCCCGGTCCTGCCGGCAGCATGGAGGAGATCGACGCAACAAAGTTCTACGACGACCGCTATTGGGATCCGAAGCAGTACCAGGCCTGGCATGACGCGATCTGGATGAAGCCGCGAGTGGCGCGAGTGGATATCGGCGGTGTGGAGCAGGTGCCGGCCGCGCCTGACAAACACTCGCGCATTCCCCAGGTGGCGCCACAGGTGGATGCTCCAGAACCGGTCACGGAGGACGCAATGCCAAAGCTGAACGAGGGCGCAGGAAAGCGCTGAACACGTTCCGGAACCATCCCCAACGGCCGCATCAGCGGCCGTTGTCTTTCAGTATCTCCCGCGCCGCATTGTGCCCCGGCGCTCCAGTGACGCCGCCGCCGGGATGGGTGCCGGAGCCGCACAGATACAGGCCCGGGATCGCACCGCGGTAGTTGGCCTGGCCGACCATCGGTCTGGCACTGAACAGCTGGTTGAGGCTCAACGCGCCATGGAAGATATCGCCTCCGATCAGGCCGAAGGTGCGCTCCAGATCCAGCGGACTCAGGATCTGCCGACCCAATACGGAGTCGGCAAAACCCGGGGCGTACTTGTCGACCGTGGCGACCATCAGGTCGGCCACTTCCTCGCGGTGATCGTCCCAGCTGCGCCCCTCGGGCAGTTGCGGCGCGACGTGCTGGCAGAACAGGCTGGCCACGTGCTGCCCCGGCGGCGCCAGCGAGTCGTCCAGGGTACTGGGGATCAACATTTCCACCACCGGCTCGCGCGACCAGCCGTACTGGCGTGCGTCCAGATACGCGCGATCCATGTAGTCCAAGCTCGGGGCAAGGATGATGCCGGCGGTGAGATGGTCGCCCGGCCCGGGCAGCGCGCGGAAGTCTGGCAGCCGCGACAACGCCACGTTCATGCGGAATGTGCCCGATCCGCAGCGCCAGTTGTGCATGCGCTCCCGCGTGGCGACGGGCACATCGGCAGGATCACACAGCTGCTCGTACAGCAGCTTCGGATTGACGTTGGCGACGACAGCGTTGGCGCGCAGTTCTTCGCCGCTGCCGGTGAGCACGCCGACCGCCATGCCCTGTTCGACCAGCACCTTCGCAACGCCCATTCCGGTACGGATCTCCACCCCCGCCGCCAAAGCCGCGCGCGCCATCGCCTGGGTGATCGCGCCCATGCCGCCGACGGCATGCCCCCAGGCCCCTTTAACGCCATTGCTCTGGCCGAACACGTGGTGCAACAGCACGTAGGCGGTGCCAGGCGTATACGGACTGGCGTAATTGCCGACAATGCCGTCGAAACCAAACAGTGCCTTGATCGGGGCGCTCTCGAACCAGCGGTCCAGATACTCGGCCGCCGATAGGGTGAACAGGTCCAGCAGTTCCTGCTTCAGCGCCGCATCCAGCGAGTGCAGCTGCAGTCCGAGTCGACCGGCCTTCCACAGTTCCGGCAGCGCCTGCAGCCAGCGGCCATCGGTCACGTTGGGCGGCGCCTGCAGTGCCAGTGCGCGCAGCACATCGGCAAAAATCTCCAGACGCCGCTCGTAGGCAGGCAGGCGCTCGGCATCCCGCGCCGAGAATTTGGCCACTTCGGCCTGCGTGCGCCCGCCACCGGCCAGCAGGTACCGGCCCTGCGGCAAGGGCAGGAAATTGTTGATCCGCCGCGGCACCACCCGCAGGCCATGCCGTTCCAGCGCCAGCTCGGCGATCACCTTGGGCTGCAGCAGCGACACGGTATAAGCGGCCACCGAATTGCGGAAACCCGGGTGGAACTCCTCGGTCACCGCCGCACCGCCAACCACGTCGCGCCGCTCCAGCACCAGCACGCGTTTGCCGGCCTTGCCCAGGTAGGCGGCGCAGACCAGGCCGTTGTGGCCGCCGCCGATCACAATCGCGTCCCACGGACGATTCGCTGTCTTGGTCATGGCCGCTGTATAGCACTACCGGCGGCCCGGGCGAACGCATTCGCGGCCCATGACCTTCTACACCCTTTCCTCATCGGTTTCAGGCGTATCTTCCTGCGTTGGCCCCGGCTCCCGCGGCCCCATCTGTGCTCCGAAACCGGCCTGGAGGCCTATCCCGTGATCGCTCGCAAACCGCAGATCCTACTGCTGACCCTGGCCGTGTCGGCCGTGCTGGTCGGCTGCAAGAAAGAAGAAACCCCGGTTGCTCCGGCCGCCGCGCCGGCCGCTGCCGCCACCGAACTGAAGCTGGACGAATCCAAGCTGCCGGCCTACAACGCCTTCAGCGCCGCGGATCTGGATCCCAGCAAGGACGCCTGCACCGATTTCGGCGGCTACGTGAATGACAAGTGGCTCAATGCCAACGAGATTCCGGCCGACCGCACCAGCTGGGGCGCCTTCACCATCCTGGACGAGCGCTCGGTGGCCGTGCAGCACCAGTTGGCCGAGCAGGCCGCGGCGATGAAGAACGCCACCGGCATCGAAAAGATCGTCGGTGACTTCTGGGCCTCGGGCATGGACGAAGCCAAGATCAATGCGCTGGGCATCACCCCGCTGAAGGCCGACCTGGCCGCGATCGATGCGTTGACCGATACCGCCGCCATCGCCAACTACCTGCGCAGCAGCGCGGCCAAGGGCGAGAACATGCTGTTCGGCTTCGGCCCGGAGGCGGACTTCAAGAATTCGACCATGAACATGGCCTACGCCAGCCAGGGCGGCCTGGGCCTGCCGGATACCACCTACTACACCGAGGCCGGCAAGGCCGACAAGCTCAAGGCCTACCAGGACCACGTGGCCAAGGTGCTGGAGCTGGCCGGCGTGCCGGCGGCCGACGCCGCCAAGCAGGCCGAGGACGTGATCAAGTTCGAGACCCGGCTGGCCAAGGCGTCCAAGTCCAGCGTCGAGCTGTCGCGTGACGTGTCGCTGTATTACAACCCGGTCACCGTGGCCGACGCCGACAAGCTGACCCCGAACTTCAGCTGGAGCGCCTTCTTCCAGGCCCAGGGCATCGCCGCGCCGGCGACGTTCTCGCTGGCCATGCCGGCCTTCCACCAGGAAGTGAGCAAGATGCTCGGCGATACCGATCCGGCCGTGTGGCGCGCCTACCTGCGCTTCCACACCGTGGACAGCGCATCGCCCTACCTGAGCAACGATTTCGTGCAGCAGAACTACGCGTTCTACGGCAAGGAACTCAACGGCCAGAAGGAAATCAAGCCGCGCTGGAAGCAGGTGCTGGGCACGCTGGAAAACAACGCCGGTGAAGCCTTCGGCCAGATGTACGTCAAGGTCGCCTTCTCGCCCGAAGCCAAGGCCAAGATGGAAGTGCTGGTGAAGAACCTGGCCGACGCGCTGAAGGACCGCATCCAGAATCTGGCGTGGATGAGCGACGAGACCAAGGCCAAGGCCATCGCCAAGTGGGAAACCTTCACCCCGAAGATCGGCTACCCGGACAAGTGGCGTGACTGGTCGGGCCTGAACACCACCCACGACGATTACCTGGGCAACGTCCGCGCGGCCAACGCCTTCAACTACAAGTGGGCGCTGGGCAAGATCGGCCAGCCGGTGGACAAGACCGAGTGGGGCATGACCCCGCAGATGGTCAACGCCTACTACAACCCGCTGCAGAACGAGATCGTGTTCCCGGCCGCCATCCTGCAGCCGCCGTTCTTCGATCCGAACGCCGACGATGCACTGAACTACGGCGGCATCGGCGCGGTGATCGGCCACGAGATGACCCACGGCTACGACGACCAGGGCAGCCGCTTCGGGCCGACCGGCAACTTCGAGAACTGGTGGACCCCGGCCGACGCCAAGGGTTTCTCCAGCCGCACCGGCAAGCTGGTCAACCAGTTCAACGAGTACAAGGTGGGCGAGCAGAACGTCAACGGCAAGCTGACCCTGGGCGAGAACATCGCCGACCTCGGCGGTCTGGCCACGGCCTACGACGCCCTGCAGAAGGCCACGGCCGGCAAGGAGGATCCGAAGGTGGAGGGGCTGACCCGCGATCAGCGCTTCTTCGCCAACTGGGCCACCGTGTGGCGTACCAAGTACACCCCGGAGAACGCCAAGGTCCGCCTGGCTACCGATCCGCACGCCCCGGCACAGTTCCGCGCGATGGGCGCGCCATCGAACCTGCCGACCTTCGCCGCCGCGTTCCAGTGCAAGGCCGGTTCGCCGATGGTCCGCACCGGCGACAAGCAGGTGGTGATCTGGTAATCGCGGCCACGCCGTGAGGTGACACCCGAAGGCCCGGCATTGCCGGGCCTTCTTTTATCTCCGATCGCCACGCCGCCGCTTCAGGACGCGGGTCGCACAACGCGGCGATGGCGCTCCCTCGGCCTTGCCACGGCTTGCTAAACTCCGCCCACTTTGTCCTTCCGCGGATATGCATCACATGCCCAACGTTCGCCCGCTTTCGCTTGCCCTGGCCTTGAGCCTGGTCACCGTGCTGTCCAGCTCCGATGCCGAGGCCGCCCGCAAGAAAGCTCCCGCCCGGGCCCCGGCGGCCAGTGCCGCCTGTACCGATTTCTACGAAGTGGCCAACGCCGACTGGCTCAAGGCCAATCCGGTGCCGCAGACCGGCGCGGTCACCGCGCTGGGCCAGCTGGCCGGCAACACCCGTCTCCAGCAGCGCCAGCTGCTTGATCGCGCGATGAATGCCCCGCAGGGCAACGTGCAGAAACTGCTGGGCGATTTCTGGGCCAGCGGCCTGGATGAGGCGGCGGTGGAAGCCGACGGCTCCAAGCCGATCGCGCCGCTGCTGACCCGCATCAACGCCATCAAGAAGGCCAAGGATGTGCCGGCCTCGATCGCCGCGCTGCACCAGGTCGGCATTCCGGTGGCCTTCAATTTCGCCCCGGACGTGGACCTGAAGGCGCTGGACCGCCACATCGGCTACTTCATGCAGGGCGGCATGGGTCTGCCGGACCCGGCGTTCTACACCCGCACCGATGCCGACACCGTCGCGCTGATGGGCCGCTACCGTGCCTATGTGAAGCAGATCCTGGCGCTGACCGGCACCCCGGCCAACCAGCTCGACGCCGAGTCGGCGCAGGTCATCGCGCTGGAAACCGAGCTGGCGCGCAGCGCGCAGCCGGTAGCCGACATCAACAACCCGTTCAACAACTACGCGCCGGTCCCGACCAAGGACCTGGGCCGCTACCGCAACCTGCAGCTGGACGCATTCCTCAAGGCGCAGGGCGTCAACGACGACCTGGTGTCGATGGCCGATCCGGCCCTGTTCCAGCAGCTCAACGGCATGGTCGCGCGGCTGCCGGCCGCGCAGTGGAAGGCCTACCTGCGCTGGCGCGTGGGCGATGCGATGGCCCCCTACCTGTCCAAGGGCTTCCGCGACGCTTCGTTCGAGTTCCGTGGCCGCGTGCTGCGTGGGCAGACCATCGCCCCGGCCCGCGCCGATGCGGTGCTGGACGCCATCAACGTCGCCGCCGGCCCGATGCTCGGCCACGAGTACGCCGCCACCTACCTCAGCCGCGATGCCCGCCGCCAGGCCGGGGTGATGGTCGACCAGATCCGCGAGGCGCAGCTGGCCGCCGTCAAGCGCAGCACATGGCTCAGCGCTGAAGCCAAGGCCGAAGCCGAAGCCAAGCTGGCCGCACTGAAGATCGAGATCGGCACCCCGCTGCGCGATCTGGACTACACCGTGCAGCCGATGGGCCGCGGCAGCTTCGGCGGCAACATGCTGATCGCCTCGACCTGGCGCCACGGCCAGGAAATGAAGCGTATCGGCAAGGGCAACGCCGACCGTCGCTGGGACGTGCTGCCGCAGCAGCCGGCGATCAACTACGACCTGGCGCAGAACCGCCTGATCGTCACCGCCGCCGCGCTGCAGGGGCCGATCTTCGTCGACAAGGCCAGCACCGCGGAGAAGTTCGGTGCCTACGGTGCGCTGGTGGCCCACGAGATCAGCCGTGCCGTCGATGCCAAGGGTGCGCTGATCGATGCCCGGGGCGAGCTGCGCAGCTGGTGGACGCCGGCCGACAAGACCGCCTGGACACTGATCGGCAACCGC
Organism: Stenotrophomonas pictorum JCM 9942; assembly: GCF_001431585.1. Classification (NCBI taxonomy): domain Bacteria; kingdom Pseudomonadati; phylum Pseudomonadota; class Gammaproteobacteria; order Lysobacterales; family Lysobacteraceae; genus Stenotrophomonas; species Stenotrophomonas pictorum. Next base: position 80,760 of record NZ_LLXS01000001.1, read on the forward strand.
GTCGCCGCCCAGTACAGCGCCTATCCGTTCCCGGGCGTGAAGGATGCCAAGGTCAACGGCCAGCTGACCCGTGACGAGAACATGGCCGACATCTCGGGGGTGGAGATCGCCTGGGAAGCCTTCAGCGCCGCGCAGCCCGATGCCAAGCCGGCCGACAGGCAGGCCTTCTTCAAGGCGTGGGCGGGCCTGTGGCCGGCGCAGCTCTCGCCCAACGAGGCGGTGCAGCGTCTGGCCAGCGATGTGCATGCGCCGGGCCGCTGGCGCAGCAACGCGCCGCTGTCCAACCTGCCGGCCTTCGGCGCCAGCTTCAGCTGCAAGCCGGGCCAGCCGATGCAGCGTACCGACGCCGAGCAGATCAGGATCTGGCGTTGACCGCCGGCTGATGCGGGACATGAAAAAGGCGCGGAATCCGCGCCTTTTTCTTTGCCCTCGATCGGACCTACTTCACCCGCCGCAGGTGGTTCGGCCGCCCGCTGCCGCCGCCCCCGCGCGGCTTGAACGGCGGCTGCCCGCGCCAGTAACGGATCAGCAGCCAGCCGAACAGCATGCCGCCCAGATGCGCGAAGTGGGCCACGCCCGGCTGCCAGCCGGTGAAGCCGAGCATCAGCTCCATGGCGCCGAACACGATCACGAAGGTCCGCGCCTTCATCGGAATCGGCGGGAACAGCAGCATCACCCGCTGGTTCGGGAACAGCATGCCGAACGCCAGCAGCAGCCCGAACACCCCGCCCGAGGCACCCAGCACCGGAGCGCCCTCACCCATCAGCGCGGCCACCAGCAGCTGGCAGACACCGGCGCCGGCCACCGTCACCAGGTAATAGGTCAGGAAGCGCTTTTCGCCCCAGGTCTGCTCCAGCGGCGCACCGAACATGAAAAGCGCGAGCATATTGAAGAACAGATGGCCGAAGCTGCCGTGCAGGAAGCCGTAGGTCAGCAGCTGCCACGGCTGGAAGTTCTGCCCCGGCGAGAACGCATCAAAGCCGTGCTCGCTGAGCGGCCACAGCATGAACGGAGCGAAGGTGTCGTTCCCCAGCAGGAACGGCTGCTGCAGGAAGAACAGCACCACATTGGCGATCAGCAGCGCCCGGGTAATGGTAGGCAGTCGGGAAAACATGTCGGCATCCATTGGAATTGCCGACATGATAGCCGCAGCGTCTAGCCCGGCCCCCAGACCGCCGCATCCAGATCGCGCGCGGGCCGCGGCCGCCTGACCCGCCCGTTCTCGACCACCACACCCTCCGCACGCAGGCGCTGGCTCTGTTCGTGCCAGCCGGCCGAGCCTTCGGCCATCGCGATGCGACCGTCCGAGCGCAGCACCCGGTGCCAGGGCAGCGCCGGATCGTCGTTCATGCCCAGCAGGCGGGCAACCAGCCGCGCCCGCCCCGGCAGGCCGGCCCTGGCCGCGACCTCGCCATAGCCCAGCACCTGCCCATACGGAATCTGCCGGATCACCTGGTAGATCCGTACGTGACCCACTGCCGGAGCCGGCCCCGCACTCATTGCTTCTTCGCCACGCCGCTGCCCACCAGCAGCACCCCGCCCAGCACCAGCAAGGTGCCGGCGCTCTGCCACGGGCCCATCGGTTCGTCGAGCAGCCATACACTCAGCACAATGGTGGAAACCGGACCCAGCATACTCACCTGCGCGGCCAGCGATGACCCGATGCGCTTGACCCCGACCATGATCGCCAGCACCGGCAGCACCGTGCACACGGTGCCGTTGAGCAGCGACAGCCCATACACCGGCGGCGCATACGTCCACAGCGCCGCCACCGGCTGGAACAGCAGGTACTGGCCGATGCACAGCACGCAGGCCACCGTGCTGGCATAGGCCGTCAGCCGTACCGCGCCGATCCGCGCCACCGCCTGGCCGCTGCCGAACAGATAGACGGCGTAACTCAGTGCACTGGCGAACACCAGCGCCGAACCGAGCAAGGTGCGAGCCCCATCAAGCCGGATGTCATGGCCGAAGGCCAGCAACACGCCCAGATAGCTCACCGCCAGCGCCGCCACCTGCCGCCGCGTCGGCCGCTGCTTGAGCACCACCAGCGCGATCAGCACCACCAGCGTCGGGCTCAAGTACAGGATCAGTCGCTCCAACGTCGCGGTGATGTACTTCAGGCCCAGGAAATCCAGATAGCTGGACAGGTAGTAACCGGTAAAACCCAGCACCGCCACCCGCCACAGATCACCGCGCGCCAACGGCGACGCGCGGCGCGCGGCCCAGATCCCCATCGCCAGGAAAAATGGAAACGCCACCAGCATGCGCAGCGCCAGCAATGCGGTGGCATCCACGCCATGCCGGTAGGCCAGCTTGACGATCACCGCCTTGCCCGAGGCCATGATGGCGCCGGCGCCGGCCATCAGCAGGCCGCTGACCAGCACGCGACGGGAACTGCTTGGCAGCGGCGAGGAAGCGGATGGCAAGCCCGCAACCGGCGATCCGGTCACGCGCGGGGAAGAAGGAGTCACGGGACGACAGCATCGCAGGGGGAGATGAGCGGCCCATTATCCGGCCGCGTCCAGCGGCATGAAACCGGCCAGCGCTCCATGGTCAGCGCATCAGCACCACTTCCTCGGCCGAGGTCGGGTGGATGGCCACCGTGTCGTTCATCTGCGCCCGGGTGATGCCGGCCTTCAGGGCCACCGCAAAGCCCTGCAGGATCTCGTCGGCGCTCTCACCCAGCAGGTGGATGCCGACGACTTTCTCCTCTTCGCCCGCGCAGACCATCTTGAACACGGTGCGCAGCTCGCCCTCGCCCAGCGCCTGCAGCATCGGCCGGAACCGGCTGTGGTAGGTGCTTACCCTGTCAAAGCGCTTGCGCGCCTCCTCCTCGCTCAGACCCACGCTGCCCAACGGCGGATGCGAGAACACCACGCTGGGCACGTTGTCGTAGTCCAGCCGCGCCTGCGGCTGGCCACCGAACAGGCGGTCCATCAAGCGGCGCGCGGCGGCCACCGCCACGGGCGTCAAGGTCACGTGCCCGGCCACATCGCCGACCGCGTGGATGCTCGGCACCGCACTGGTCTGGAATGCGTCGACCACCACCTGGCCCTTCTCACCCAGCACCACACCGGCCTGCTCCAGCCCCAGATCCCGGGTGTTGGGCGCCCGCCCGGTAGCGAAGATCACCTGCTCGAACACTGCCTGCTCCGTTCCGTTGTCCAGGGTGGCGCGGATCTGCCCACCGTCCTGCTCCAGCCGCTGGATCTGGCAGCCGAAGTGCAGCTCCACCCCCTGCAGGCGCAGGTTCTCAATCAGCTGATCGGCCAGCTCGGCGTCGAAGCGTTCCAGCAGACGCTGCCCGCGCACCAGCATCACCACCTCGGCGCCCAGCGCGCGCAATACGCCGGCCAGCTCCACCGCGATATAGCCGCCACCGACGATTCCAACTCGGGACGGACACCGGCGCAGTGCGAAGAAATCATCGGATACCCCCCCCAGCTCCGCGCCGGGGAAACGCGGGCGCACCGGCTGGGCGCCGGTGGCGATGACGATGTGCTGCGTACGCAGCCGGGTGCCATCGGCACATTCGACCGTGTGCGCATCGATCACCCGTCCGCGCTGGTGCACGCGGGTGACGCCGGTTTCGTCCAGGCGGCGCTGGTAGCTGACGTGGATATTGGCGATGTACTGCTGGCGCTGCCGCACCAGTTCGGGCCAGTCCACCCGCGGTCTCTGCGGCACGTCGAAGCCCAGCCGCGACGCCAGCGTGATGCGCTCAGCCAGCTCCGCCGCCAGCCACATGGCTTTTTTCGGCACGCAGCCGACATTGACGCAGGTGCCGCCCAGATCCCCCGGCTCGAGCATCGCCACGCGCGCGCCATAGGACGCGGCGCGGAACGCGGCGGCCAATCCGCCCGAGCCCCCCCCGATCACCACCACATCGAAATCGCGTGCGCTCATTGCACGCCCCCGCCATGAGGGAAGATCAGGGCGGTTACGGGCGCGCGGCCAGTCGTCAGGTCAGTCATCGCTTGTCAGCTCCCACTCCACACACCGGTCCGGAGCATGCCATGAGCGGCCGCGAGCCAGGCGTGAGCATGCCGCGACGCGCGTGTCTGGCACCATCAACGCGATCTGAATTCGGCACGCATCCCGATCGCGCGAGCTCGACCAACACCGACGTCGCGGCAAGTCCGATGGCGCCGCCGTTGTCATCAGCGCATCCGCGGCCAGCCGACCTACTGCGCCGCGTCGCGGGGCCGGCGCAGCGGCGGCACCTGCAGATAGGTGAACGCACGCCACAGCCATTCCGCCGGCCCGAAGCGGAAGTACCGCAGCCACCAGTGGCTGACGATGACCTGCACACCGAACAGCAGCACAGCAAACAGCAGCTGCCAGGCACGACCCGTCTGCTCGAACCAGCCCAGCCCGTAGCCGTAGAACACCAGCGTGCACACCAGCGATTGCAGCAGGTAGTTGCTCAGTGCCATGCGCCCGGCCGGTGCCAGCCAGTGCAACGCCCCGCTCAGCCGCACGCCCCAGCCCAGGTAGCCCAGGCACATCAGCAATCCGGCGATCGCGGTCAGCGCCGAGGCGATTCCGACGCGCAGGTCGAACCGGCCCGGAGCGATATAGTCCAGGGTGTAGACGCTCAGCAGCATCACCGCCAGCCCGGCCGGCAGCACCAGCCAGCGCAGGCCTGCCCACAGGCGGGCATGCTGGTCCGGGCGGATGATCGCGCCGCTGCGCGCGAACCAGCTGCCGATCAGGAACATGCCCAGCACCTGGGGCCCGACCAGCATCAACACGCTCATCGCCACCCCGATATCGCGCAGACGCTGCCGCAGCGCGTCCAGATAGCCGCCGTGCGCATAGGCCTGGCGCTGGCGCTCGATACTGGCCAGTGCCTCGCTGGTCATTGCCGCCCTGGCGTCATCGGGCACGAACTGCATCACCAGCCCGATCAGCAGCAGCAACGCCACGGCGGCCAGATAGCTGGCAACCCCCAACAACGGCAGCCAGCGCGCCGGCACCTGCCGGAACGCCAGCAGCAGGAAGGACAGCAACGCATAGGCGATCAGAATGTCGCCAGACCACAGTAGCACCGCATGCAGCACGCCGATCACCAGCAGCCCCAGGCTGCGGCGCAGGTAGAACCGGGCGAAGTCGCGTCCTGCCGTCTCGGCGCGTTGCGCCATCACCGCAAAGCCCACACCGAACAGCAGCGAGAACAGGGTGAAGAATTTGCCTTGCACGAAGAGGTAGACGAAGCCATCGGCCCAGCGGTCGATCCCCTGCCAGTGCTGGTCGATACCGGTGAAGGACAGATCCATCGGCCCGCTGAAGGCCTCGATGTTCATCAGCAGGATGCCAAACAGCGCCAGGCCACGCAGCACATCCAGCGTGCCGATACGTTCGTTCGGTGCAACAGGGTGGTAGGTGAGATCGGACAAGCTCAGGACTCCTTCTGGCATACGTGGGCGGCATCATGCGACCCGGGCAACAGCTGGGAACGTCAAACCGGTATCAACCGCGGAGAACGCCCAGGCGCCGGTGACCGCGGGCGGGAAAGTTGCGCCGGCAGCCTGCCCGTCACACAGGAAAACGGCCCGCGTTGGCGGGCCGTTCCTTATCTCATGACACTGGCAGCTGCACTCAGTGCTGGTGACCACCGTCGCCATGCACGTGGCCGTGCTGCACTTCTTCCTCGGCCGCTTCGCGCACTTCCACGATCTCCACGTCGAAGTGCAGGTCCTTGCCGGCCATCGGATGGTTCAGGTCGACGTCAACCACGGTCAGGCCGACCTTCTGCACGGTGACCGCACGCGGACCGAAGTTGGTCTGCAGGATCACCTGCGCACCCGGCACCAGACGGGTATTGCCGAAGTGCTTCTTGGGCACGCGCTGGGTCAGGCCCTCGCGGCGCTCGCCGTAGGCATCGGCCGACTTCACATCCACGCCGAAGCTCTCGCCGGCTTCCTTGTCCATCATCGCCGCTTCCAGGCCCGGAATGATGTTGCCGTGGCCGATCAGGATCGCCAGCGGATCACGGTCCTTGGAGCTCTCGATCGGCTCCTGGCCGACTTCCGAGACGGTGTAGTGGAAACGGACAACGCGGTCTTTTTCGATCTTCATGCCTAACTCTGTCTGCTGGCTGCCCGAGGCAGGTGTTGGAACGGCCTTGCCGGCCGCCGGGGGCGCCGCCATGATGACGGCCTTCTGAGGTGGCGCATTATCAAGGCTCCATGCACATCACGCCAGTTTTCCGCTTTCACACGTGGCGCCTGCCGGCGCTGTTGCTTGCGATCACCGCCTTGGCGGCCTGCGGCCACAGCCCGCCCGGGCCGGACGCGGCGCCGGCAGCATCCCGCTATTCCCCGGTGCGCCCGGCCGATCCGGCCGCAACCTCGGCGGTACTGATGCGGGCGCTGGGACTGGTCGGCACGCCCTACCGCTACGGCGGCAACACGCCCGAATCGGGCTTCGACTGCAGCGGCCTGGTCACCTATGTCTATCGCGACATGCTGGCATTGAACCTGCCGCGCACGTCCCGGGAACTGGCCGCCATCCAGGGACCGAAGATCGATCCGCGGCAACTGGCCAATGGCGATCTGGTGTTCTTCGGCGACCGCGGCAACGTCTGGCATGTGGGCATCTATGTCGGTGAAGGCCGGTTCGTGCATGCCCCCAGCACCGGCGGCACGGTACGGCTGGACTCCCTGGAGGGCCCATACTGGCGGGACCACTACAGCGGCGCGAAGCGGGTTCTACACTGAATATGAACAAATTCAACATCTGTAAAACGAAAATTTAACGGAATTTGTACCAAAAGCATCCTCAGGCAGGGCATGATCGCCCATCGATTTTTTATGTGACTGCCGCGTGACGAATAAAAACACGTCCTACTCGAGCCAGCCCAAGTACTCGAATCCACTGCTCCGCCGGCTGTTTTGCGCCGCGGCACTGGCCCTGACCTCGCTTCCCGCCCTCGCCCAGAGCGCTGCCGAAGCAGAACCCGCCGCCGCCAAGCCGGCCGCGAAGAACGAAACCCCGCGCAGCAAGGCCGATGCTGCGGCTACGGCGACACTGGCGGCCCTGCTGCCCCACCTGGCCGCCAACGACACCATTCCGCTGATGGACCGCTCGGCGATGTTCGCCGGCGACCTGAGCCGCCTGCTTTCCACTTATGACGCCTCCAAGAGTGTCGCCACCGCCACCGATGCCGCGTTGGCCCGCGACGAGGACGGCAAGGTCCAGTCGATCCTGCGCCGCGCGATGACCCTGCTGGGCACGCCCTACCGCTGGGGTGGCACCTCGCCGGACGCCGGCTTCGATTGCAGTGGACTGGTCGGCTATGTCTTCCGCACCGCGCTGGGCATCGAGCTGCCGCGCGTGTCACGTGAAATGGCCAGCCAGGCCAGTTCGGAAATGATCAAGGACCGCGCCGCCCTGGTTGCCGGCGACCTGGTGTTCTTCGGCCGCAAGGGCCGGATCGACCACGTCGGCATCTATGTCGGTGAAGGCCGTTTTCTGCACGCCCCCAGCACCGGCAAGGACGTACGGACCGATTCGCTGCTCACCGGTTACTGGAGCGGCAAGTTCATGCAGGCACGCCGCGTCGAACTGTAAGCCGTTCCAGCCACATCTTCTGAAGGCCGCAGCTCACCCTGCGGCTTTTTTTTGAAAAAAAAGTGAATGCGCAGCCGGTAGAAATAAATGCGCGACATGCAATTCACCGCGCCTATTCAGGCCTGCAATGTGATTGCGCCTGTTTTCAGGTGGGGTATAAGGTGGGCCTGAGAAGCAAGGTGACCACGCATGGCTGCAACACCTGTCTCTACCCCAAAACGCTGCGTGATCTGGTTCGGACATCCGGGGATGCGTGAACGGATGGCACTGGCTGCCGATGGCTGGCAGATCCGCGAGGTACTGCCCCAGCAACCTGCGAACATCGGCATGCGCGGCGGCGACACGCTTGTCGGCCTGATCGATTTCCGCAAGACAACGGCGTCAGAGCTGGAACGCATCGAGAAAATCACCAGCGAACACCGGCACATGCCGCTGTTGGCCATCACTTCCGGCATTCCCGGCAGCGAACCTTGCACCGCCCGGTTGCTGGCCGCCTGCCAACGGCACTTCCCGCATCCACCGGACCTGAAGGAGCTGGTCCAGCACCTGCAGATCCTGGGTAACAGCCCCGTCTCCCAGAGTGCTGAAAACGTGCTGGACAGCCTGCTGGGCGAAAGCACCTCGATGCTGGCCATGCGCGCGACCTTGCGCAAATTCGCGCCAGTCAACCTGCCGGTGCTGATCACCGGCGAAACCGGTACCGGCAAAGAGGTGGCCGCGCATGCGCTGCACCGTCTGTCCGAACGCAGCGATAGACCCTTCAATGCGATCAATTGCGGCGCCATTCCCGCCACGCTGGTGCAATCGGAACTGTTCGGCCACGAGCGTGGCGCGTTCACCGGTGCCACCTCGCGCCGTCAGGGGCTGTTTGAAACCGCACACACCGGTACCGTGTTCCTTGATGAAGTGGGCGACCTGCCGCTGGACGCCCAGACCAGTCTGTTGCGGGTGCTGCAGGAGGGCACCATCGAGCGGGTCGGCAGCAACCAGCCCATCAACGTCGACGTCCGTATCCTGGCGGCCACCCACGTGGATCTGGAGCAGGCGGTGGCGCGCGGCCAATTCCGCAGCGATCTGTACTACCGCCTCAATGTCCTGCGCCTGGTCATCCCTCCCTTGCGAAAGCGCGAAGGCGATATCGAATTGCTCGCCGGGCACTTCCTGCAAGCCTTCCGCGCGCGGCATCCGATCCGTGCGCGCGGCTACACCGCTGCCGCCCGCCATGCGATGGCCCATTTCAGCTGGCCAGGCAACGTACGCGAACTGCTCAACCGCGTGCAGCGTGCCGCGATCACCGCCGAGGGCGAGCTGATCAGCTGTGCCGACCTGGAACTCACCGCCACGGGTGCCGAAGCGGAGGGGGCGCAACTGGATCTGGCCCGCGCCGCGGCCGAACGGGACACGCTGCTGTCCTGCCTCGAGCAGAGCCGCTACAACGTCAGTGCCTGCGCGAGACTGATGAAGGTCTCGCGGGTCACCATCTACCGTCTGTGCCGCAAACACCAGCTGCCGCTGGAAACGATGCGCTGATGCCGTCGGTTACAACATGTAAGGGACTTTGAAGGCCAGGCTGAAGTCCGGTGCATCCGGGGTCAGGCCGATCCCCAGGATGCTGACGAACGTCGCATGCGGGGTGAGCGCGTAGGTGACCCCCAGATTCAAGGTTCCGGCGTTGGCGTCACTGCCGATGACTTTCACCCATTGACCGCCCTTGAACCGCGTCGAGGCACGCGCGCTCATGCGATCACTGAAGGAAATACTCAGACTGGTACGTTCGTTGAAGGCGAATGCGACACCCGCGCCGAAGTAATAGGAGCCGCCCAGCTTCACATCGCCCGGGTTGACCGTATCGGGGTTTCCGTCGATGTCGTCGAAGCCGCGCTCGAAGGAGTGGATGTAGCCGATGTTGCCGAACAGGATCGCCGGATCAGCCGTCTTCACCGCCGATAGACCCACGTTGGCCTGCCACACACCGTTGCCGGTAGGCTGCTGCGCAGGTACCGCGAAGCGGATGAAGTCATCATCGTCGCGCTCCAGCACCTTCCAGTCCAGGCCATAGGGTTCACGGCCGGTGGGGGCGGTGACGCCCACACTCAATACGGTTTCCGGACGCCGCCGGCCTTCCGGGAACAGCTTGTAATTGGCACTGACGGTCACGTCGCCGATGCCATCGCCATGGGTTTCTTCCTGCGCGATCGCTCCAGCCGAGCCGCCCGCACCGCCCTTCTGGTAGATGGTTTTACGCGCGATGTAGGGCACATCCAGATTCAGCGTGAGCTTGGGATTGACCCCCCAGCGCGCGGCGAAATTGTAGGTCAGCGAATCGGACTCGACATTCTCGATCGCGATATTGCCCAGGAAAATCGCATCCAGCGCGAGGAAGCCGTTCAAGGTCAGCTGTTTGCGGTCATAGCGTGCGTAGGTGAGGCTGTTTTCCAGCGTCAGCTTCTGGTTGAACAACGCCGACTGCTGCTGTTTGACGTCATTGACACTGCGCCGGGCCGCGTCTTTGGCGGCCTGCGCTTCGGCCGCCGAACTGGCATACCCCTCGGTCGGTGCAGAAGCGCCGGCGACCGGCGCAGCGTCGGTTGCTGGCGCCGCGGGTGCCGTCATGCCGCCCGCCTTGCCGCTGATCCGCGCCTGCATCGCCTGCACCTGCATATCCAGCTCACGCAGCCTGCGCACCTCCTGGGCATAACTGGCCTTCAGTGCTTCAAGCTGACCCATCAGGGCTTTCAGATCGGCCTCGTTGCTGGCCTTGGGCGCGTCCTGCGCGCCAGCCTCCGTCGAGCCTAGTGCAAGCCCCCCCACCAGCGCCGCCATCGCCAGTCGTTTCATCGGTGAACTCCCTTGCCTGGAAAGGTTTTCGGTTGCCAGCGTCGATCACGCTGGAAGTGGAATCACGGGCCAAATGCACCGGCGCCGTTCAAACCGCGGGCCAGCGTGATGGCCTGCGCGACGTTCTGGGTGAGCGGCACGTTGTCGGCCAACGCGCTTCTGACCAGATCGATCTGCAGCCGGTTGCCCGCCAGTTGCCCATCCCCCATCAACTGGATGGTCTGGCCGACACTGCCGCTGCGCACCCACTGCTCCACCGCACCCAGCCCGTCGACCTGCAGCAGCAACTTGGCCGCATTGCCATCGAACTGCACCTGCGCGGTCGCATTGCCGTTCTGCGCGATCGCACTGGTATTGATCACGCCCGAGCCATCCGGCGCGGTGGTGCCGTTGCGGACATTGAGGTGGGTGACATTGCTGGCGCGGTTGCCGTCGCCGGCCACCTGAATGCTCTGGGTAAGACCAGCGACATTCTGCAGTCCGCTCGCATCGATACTGCGACCACTGGTATCCGGCAACGGTGCGTTGGCATCGGTGATGCTCACCGTGGGGGTGAAGCTGACTTTCGGAGTGTTGCCCTTGGTGAAATCCATACCCAGCCTCATCGCCCCTTGCAGGGTCTGGCCGGTCTGCGTCTGCCAGGTGGATATCATCGTCACGCCGAACCAGGCCACCGCATTGCCTCCAACCGTGTAACGGCCGCGCATCAGACCCAGCTCCGCATCCGGAACCTCCTGCAGGCCTTTGCCGGCAACGCTTTTGGATTCAGCCGCATGGGCGGATGTCGCAAGCATCAGCGCCAGGCCCACACAGCATGGATTGCAAATTTTCATGAACCTACTCCTTCAAAACAGGTCGGCATGGGTGAAGCCGAAATCCACCAGTTCGGCATCGGTGATCGGCTTTCCCTGTCGCGCGTAAAGCGCGCGCGCGCTCGCCTTCTCACTGGGGAGCAACAGCACCGTGTTGCGGTCAAAGTCACTACCAACCACCACGAACACCGTCCGCGAAGGCCATGCCTCCAGGAAGTCGGCCACCGGCACCACCCGGTTGCCGAGGATCGGATCGCCGATTTCCACCATGTCGCCCAGCACCTGCTTGAGCACCACGAAATGGCGGAAACCCCGCACATCCATCAGCACCAGACTGGGCACGCGCAAGGTGCGCAGCCGCTCCTCGCTGACCCGGTAACCGCGCCCCCGCATTCCCAGGGACTCCACGTAACGCTTCACGTCCAGCATCGAAAAACCGCGCTGCTGCACCAGTTCCGGATCGGAGACTCCCATCATTCCTTCGATCACCGTCGCCTCATCGGCGTCCAGGTGATAGGCGTACTTGAGAATGGTCGCCAACGCGGCTGCACCGCAGCTGTAATCGGTGTGTTGCCGTACCAGATAACGGAAGCGGCGCTCCTTCATGCTCTCGATGGATTGGGTATACAGCGCGCCATTGGGCAGGACGCCACTGAACCCCACCTCGCCGGCACGTACCGGCGTGACATGCAGCAGCAGGGCAAACAACAGAACGACTGTCGTGCGGATCATGCCGGTACCGTCTCCATGGCAGGAAGGAGCCCCTGCCCCAAGGGGGAGGAGGGACAGGGGCTCCCGGGGTAGCCCGGCCATTGGCGGATGGCCGGGTTTGTTGCTCTCACCATCTACTACCGGCGAACCGGACAGGGTTACTCGCCGCCGGGATTGCCACCACCGCCACCACCACCGCCGGTCGACGGTTGCGCCACGGCCAGAGCGAGGCTGTTGGCCTGCAGGTTGCCGGTACCTGCCGACACGTTCACGCCGATGTTGCCCGACGCACTGGAGAACGCACTGCCGGACAGGGCTGCCGTATTGGTGGCATTGACCGCGACCGTGTACGAGTTGTTCACGGTGCCGCTCAGGTTGGCGTACAGGTACGCCGCGCCCAGCTCGAGGAAGCCCAGCTCGCCTTCTTCTTCCGTATCGAAGGCGATGCCGCCCACGCCCGGACGGTTCGGGTTTGCAGTGGCGTTCTGGATGGCGTTGTCGAGGTCGATATGACCGGTATCGTTGCCATCCGGATGCGGCAATGCGCCATCCCACGTATCCAGATAGTAGTTGTCTTTCTGATACGCCGAGCCGGTGCCGCTATAGGAACCGCCACCGACCGCGACCGTCATACCCGCGACCGGGCCGGACAGGCTGACCTGGGTGGTATTGGTGCGTTCCTCCTCATAACCGGCGTTGCTGACGCTGTTGCCCATCGACACCTGGTTGGAGCTGATGGTGGACTGCGCGTAACGGCTGGTCGCCACCGAGGCGGCGAGCGCGTTCTTCTGCTCGTTGTTGTTGCCGGAGGTGACGTTCACGCCGATGTTGCCGCTGGCGCCACTGAACGCGTTGCCGCCAACGCCGGCATTGTTGATCACACCGTAGTTCATGGTCTCGTTGTTGGCACCATTCTGGTGGACAAAGACCTCCGCATCGGCCATGCCGAATGCGAACGAGGCGTCGGCCGCCGACAGCGAGGCCGCGTTGTCCTGGGTGTTGTTGTCGCCGGCGGCAACGTTGAAGCCCAGGTTGCCCGAGGCATCCATCGCGACATCGTCGGCGATGGTGGCATCGTTGGTCAGCAGGGTGTTCTCACCCGAGTTGTTGGTCACCGACTGGCGGTTGTCGATCAATGCGATGGCGGCCGAGTCGATATAGATATCGCCCCAGATTTCCGGATCGCCCCAGAATTCGATGTCGGAGCTCAGACTGATGTCCTTGTCCAGACTCACCTCGACGTTGTGGCTGTTCCGATCGCCACGAGGATAGTCGTTGTTGTTGCGGTCGCTCTGCGCGAAAGCCGCAGCACTGCTGGTCAGTGCTGCAACTGCCATGGCGAGTACCGTCCATTTCATATTCGCTTTCATGGTGCCCTCTTCTTCTGGTTCTGCAACGGGTGGGTGGAACCTTGCTTCACGGAGTCGGCTGCACGGAAATACTCAATTGGTTTTCCGTGGCATTGCTCGATCCCGCGATCTGATTGAGTTGCAGCACACCCTCGAACCCACGCAGTGCGGAGGCTTCCACTCCGACCTTGCGGGTTCCCGGGGACGCCAGTCCGCCGGCGGTACCCTGCCCCCCTGCCGACGCGAACGAGCCTGCCGAAGCCATCGCTTCATTGGTCGTTTCGCGTATGCCCTGGTCGGCCAAGACAGCAACTACGGAGTTGAGTTCCGTATTGCCGCTGCCACTGGCCTGATTGATCGAGGCAATCCCGTTCGCGCCAACCAGCGCCTGGCCACCCAGGGTGGCGCTGGCGTGCAGTGGCATGTCGAACTGGTTGCCCCGTTGTTTCTGGATGGCGCTGACGCTCGCCAAGGCGGTCTTGCCTATCGCCATGCTGTGCAGATTGGCTTGCAGATTGAGATCGCCTGCGGCCATGTTGACCGCGACCGCGCCGCTGCTGCCGGACAGCACATTGCCGTCGATGCGGCTGTTGGCCAGATACGTCAGCATTCCGGCATAGTCATCCTGGGACTGCGCCTGCGCCTGGGCGGCCAACCCCAGCGATGCACCCGCCAACAGCAGAAATCCGAGTCGGTTCATGGTCATCGCTCTCACTTGCCGCCCGGACCACTGCCGGCCGGCTGACCCAGCGGGAACTGCGCAAATGCACTGCGCACCTGGTCACCAATGCCGCGCGTGGCACCGCTGACAGCCCCCATCGGCCCACCGATGGCCTGGCCAAGCTGATTGCCGGAAAGCACGCCGCCGTCACCGGTCGCCCGTCCGAGCGTGCCGGTCACCGCCGTCGCGCTTACCCGTTCCACCGTGGTCTGGTGCGGCGCTGCCTGGGTCAGGCCCGAGCCCATCGCCGCATATTCATCATCGGAAAGCTCATCCATCCCGATGGAGACGCCCAGGGCGGTTCCCACTTCACGCTTCGGCGAGGGTTCGGCGATCAGCGCCATCCCCGGCGGCGCGGGGCGATAGGCCATCCGTGCGGAGACATCCCGCAGCAGCACCATTTCGCCGGGCTGTGCCTTGACCCCCTGGCGGGCGCCCGAGGCCATGACGGTTACCGGCATGGCGACCAGCAAGGCGAAAGCGGCGATGCACTGATAGCGATGTACGTTGCTGTCCATTTCCTCGTCCACATCTCATCTGCGGACAGGACTACGCAGCAACCGTGCCAACTTTATTTAGGCAATAAAAACAGCAACTTGCGGAGAATCGGGCAAACGGGAAACTTACCTTCCTGTAACACCGTTTTCAGCTTCAGGCGCCGGTTCGACGATCATTCAGGCGCGCGATGGCGGCAGGACGCGGGCTTGAGGGGTGTATCAGGAGTGATACACCGTTGTGCTACACCCTGTTACATCCCAATCCGCCTGCGCAGGCAGCCAGGGAGAGGCCGGGCGTAGAACCGCCCGCTACATGTGGCACCTGGGCGGCCTCCCGCGCACGGATCGTATGTCCGCGTCATGTCCGAGCACCTCCCCCCGCCATCGCGCCAGCCGGCTACCGGCCAGCGACACGAAAACACGCCATGCAACATCGGTTGCTGATCTGATAGCCGCGGCAACATAACGGCGCTATGGGCTTGTTGCCGGGACGGCGGAGCTCGGGCAGCAATGCCTGCAGCGTCACACCGGGGACGTCATTGCGCACATCGGGCGGCAGCGCGCCCCCGCAATGACACAGGCGCATCCCTTCTCCTCGCCGTTTCAAGGTGAGCCGGCTGCTGGTGCCACTGCCCGGCACCGCGCCTGCCACTTGCCCTGGGAACCCATCCGGTCCGGTGGCGGCGATGGCCCGAAGCCCAGCCGGAGGTGCTACGCCGCCCGGCTCCGGCGCTGGACGATCAGCCGCCGGGGGAACGCAGGCTGCGCCGCGGCAGGATGGCACCGGTGCCGTTCACCGCGGCGCATCGTCAGGGGCAGCAACAGGGCCGCGAGACCCGGCCACACTCAGCCGTGCGGCTTGCCACCGGCATCGGATGCCACCGGATTGAGCGCGGCGTCATAGACCTTCTGGTCCAGCAACCCGGTTTCCTTGGCCACGATCACCGGCACCACCATCTGTCCGGTGACGTTGGTCATGGTGCGCATCATGTCCAGGATGCGGTCGATCGCGTACAGGTAGCCGATCGCCTCCAGCGGCAGGTTGGCCGCACTCAGCACCACCGTGGCCATCACCACCGCCGTACCAGGTACGCCGGCGGTGCCGAAGCTGCCCAGCACCGAGGCGATCATCACCACCACGTACTGCTCCGGGGTCAGCGGCACGCCCGTGTACTGGGCGATGAACACCGCGCACAGTGCCGGGTAGATCGCGCCGCAACCGTCCATCTTGATGCTGGCGCCCAGCGGCACCGCGAAGGACGCGTAGTCCTTGTTGACGCCGAGGTTGTCGGTGATCGAACGCATCGCCACCGGCATCGCCGCAAAGCTTGAGGAAGCCACGAATGCCACCTGCATGCCCGGCGCCGCGCCCTTGAAGAACTTCAGCGGGTTGAGCCCGTGGGCCAGCAGCAGGCTGCTGTAGACGATGAGGATGTGCAGCGCGCAGGCCACGTACAGCGCCAGCACGAAATTACCCAGGGGCAGCAGCTTCTCGAAGCCGTAGCTGCCCACCAGCCCGGCGATCAGGCCGAAGGTGCCCAGCGGCGTCATTTCCAGCACGAAGCGGGTGACCTGGATCATGATGTCGCTCATCTGTCCGACCAGCTTGCGCGCCTCGGTCACCTTCTCGCCGAGTTTCACCATCGCAAAGCCGAGCAGGCCGGCGAAGAAGATCACCGGCAGGATCGAGCCACGCCCGGCGGCCAGCACCGTCTCGCCGGCCGCATTGACCCGCGTACCGATGCCGGCCAGCGCGTAGAACACGTTCGAAGGCACGACATCCATCAGCACCTTGGCCACCGACGGCACATCGCGCGGGGTGTAGGCGCTGTCCACGGCCAGCTTCAGCCCGCCGGTACCCGGCTGCATGATCGTGCCCACCGCCAGCCCGACGCATACCGCCAGCGCGGCGGTGACGATGAACCACAGGAAGGTACGCCCGCCCAGCGCGGCGACCGACTTCTGCCCGTGCAGCGAACCGATGGCGTTGATCACCGCGAAGAACACCAGCGGTACGGCGATCATCTTGATCAGGGTGACGTACAGCTCGCCCAGCGGTCCGAACCAGGTTTCCGCTGCCGGCCCCATCAGCCAGCCCGCCAGCGCGCCGAGTGCGAAGCCTGCCACCACGCGTTGCCAGAACGGAATCCGCAACCAGGCAGAGACCAGCTTCATATCGTAGATCCGGGTGCTGTTTCAGGGAGTGGCACCATAACGCAGGCGGCCGCCAGGAACGATGCCCTGACGGAAAAGCTGCGTGTCATCGGCGCGACTTTTCACAGCCGTCATAATGGGCGCTTGTTCATGTGAGTCCCGATCATCGCCATGTCACGTGTCACGCCTCTGTTTTGCGCCGTCTCGACCCTGCTGCTGGGCGCCTGCACCAGCCTGTCGCCTTCCACTCCGGCCAGCCCGGCCGCGGTGTCGGTGGACGTCCCCGCCATTGCCCATCCGACCGGCGAGACCCCGCAGTGGTGGTACCGCAGCGGCGCCGCCCGGGCCGCCGCCAACGGCGCGATGGCTGGCAAGGCCAAGAATGTGATCCTGTTCCTGGGCGATGGCATGAGCCTGACCACCGTCGCCGCCGCACGCATCCTGGAAGGCCAGCGCAACGGCAATCCGGGTGAAGAGAACCTGCTGTCCTGGGAGCAGTTCCCGGCCACGGCGTTCAGCAAGACCTACAACACCGATTCGCAGACCCCCGATTCGGCCGGCACCATGACCGCCATCACCACCGGCGTGAAGAGCCACATGGGCGCGATCGGCGTCAGCGCCGGCAGCCGCAACGACTGTGCCGACAGCCTGGACAAGGAACTGCTGACCTGGCTGCAGCTGGCCGACAGCGCCGGCATGGCCACCGGCATTGTCTCCACCGCCCGCCTGACCCATGCCACCCCGGCGGCCACCTACGCCCATTCGCCCGACCGCAACTGGGAGAACGACACCCACCTGCCCGAAGCCGCCAAGGCTGCCGGCTGCACGGATATCGCCCAGCAGCTGATCGCCACCGCCCGCTATGGACGCGGTCCGCTGGTGGCATTGGGCGGCGGCCGTGGCCAGTTCACCACCGTCAACGAACAGGATCCGGAGTATGCCGACAAGGTCGGCCTGCGCCTGGACGGCCGCAACCTGGTGGCCGAATGGCAGGCTGCGCACCCGCAGGGCGCCTATGTCTGGAACGCCGACAAGCTCAAGGCTGCGGCCCGTGCGCCGGCGCTGCTGGGCCTGTTTGAACCGGACCACATGCAGTACGAGGACGACCGCGCCAAGGACCGTGGCGGCGAGCCGTCGCTGGCCGAGTTGACCCGCGCCGCCATCGCCAATCTTTCCCAGCACCAGGAAGGCTTCGTGCTGATGGTGGAGGGCGCACGTATCGACCACGCCAACCACAGCGGCAATGCCGCACGCGCACTGGGCGACACCATCGCCCTGTCCGATGCGGTCAAGGCCGCGGTGGCCGCCACCTCGGCCGAGGATACCCTGATCATCGTCACCGCCGACCACTCGCACACGCTGAACTTCGTCGGCTACCCGGCGCGCGGCAACGCGATCCTGGGCAAGGTCAAGGACAAGGGCGGCGAGGACGGCACCGGCGGGCTGGACCTGGCCCGTGACGGCCTGGGCCTGCCCTACACCACGCTCACCTACGCCAACGGCCCGGGCTATACCGGCGCCAGCAACCAGCAGCCGGCCGGGCCGAAGAAGTTCCCGCACTCGCCCAGCAGCTTCGAAGCCGCCCTTGGCCGCCCGGACCTGACCCACGTCGATACCGAGCACGTGGACTACATGCAGGAGGCGCTGGTGCCGTCCAAGAGCGAGTCGCACGGCGGCGAGGATGTCGGCATCTGGGCGCGCGGCCCCGGCAGCAAGGCGGTGCGCGGCACGCTGGAGCAGAACACCCTCTACCACCTGATCGTGCAGGCCACCCCGCGTCTGCGTGAACGCCTGTGCGCGGCCGGCACCTGCGATGCGCAGGGGGTGCCGGTGCAGCTGCCGCAGCCGAAGAAGTTCGAGCGCCAGGCCTCCGCCAAGTGACTCCCGCGCGGCGGTGTTTTTCCCACCGCCGCGCCCTCACCGCCAGCGCGCTGCTGGCGGTGCTGTTTTGCCCAATCGGGCTGGCCGCCAACGGCAGCTGCCACCCGCTCGACCAGCACGACCAGCACGGTCTGCCCCGCTGAACGGCTGGCGACAGATCGCACCCGGACAACGGGAAATATCGCCTGCGGCACTGGCCCGGCTGGATTACGACGACAACGGCTTGGCCGTCCTGGTGGCCGGCCGGCAGCACCACTACGTGCGCCGCGACGGCCGTTTTCTGCCGGTCATCACCGGCGACAACGGCCCGGACTACGTCAAGGAAGACCTTGTCCGCGCGGTGGTCGGCGGCAAGCTGGGCTACTACAACGAGCGATTGCAACCGGCGTTGGCTGCACATTCCGACCGGGGTTTTCCGTTCAACAGCGGTGTTGCCGAAGTCTGCAACGGCTGCCGCGACAATGAGCCGGATGCCAATGGCCACCACGCCCTGGTTGATGGGCAGCGTTTCCGTATCGACCGGCAGGGCAAGCGCCTGACGAGCATGCGCTAGTCCGCGCGCACGGCGCCGTCATACGAATTGCGATCGCCGCACCTCGCGCCGATACTCGGCACCGTCATGAATCCGCTCTCCTCCTCCCTGCTCGATGCCGCCGCCGATGTTCCTGTGCTGGTCGGTTTCAGCGGCGGGCTGGACTCCACCGTATTGCTGCACCTGCTCGCCCACGCCCCCGGCCGTGCGCCCGGCAGCCTGCGCGCGGTGCATGTGCACCATGGGCTGCAGGCCACGGCTGACGACTGGGACGCGCACTGCCGGCGGATCTGCGCGCAATGGAACATCCCGCTGCAGGTCGTCCACCTCGAGGTTCCCCGTGACGGGGGTGAAGGACTGGAAGCGGCCGCACGCAAGGCACGCCATGCCGCGTTCGAACGGCTGATGGCGCCGGGCGAATGGCTGGCGCTGGGACATCACCAGGACGACCAGGCCGAAACCTTCCTGCTGCGCGCGCTGCGCGGCTCCAGCGTGGACGGACTGGCGGCAATGCGTGAGCGCCGCGGTTTCGGCAAAGGACAACTGTGGCGGCCGTTGCTGCATGCACCGCGCAGCGCGCTGGAAAGACATGCCCGGCAGCATGGCCTGCGCTGGATCGAAGACCCGAGCAACGCCAGCGACCGCTTCGACCGCAATTTCCTGCGGCTGCAGGTGCTGCCGCTGCTGGCGCAACGCTGGCCCCACGCCGCCGCAGCACTGGCCCGCAGCGCCGCCCTCGCCGCCGAGGCCGAAGGCCTGCTGGCCGCACAGGACCGGCACGAACTGCAGACCTGCCAGAGGGAAGACGGCAGCCTGTCGCTGGCCCGGCTGCGGGACCTTTCGGCAGCGCAACGTGCGCGGGTGCTGCGCGCCTGGGTGGTCCAACAGAACCTCCCGCCGCTGCCCGGCAACGGGGTGCGGGCGATCGAACAGCAGCTGCTGTCGGCGCGGGCGGACGCACAGGCCAGCTTCGCCTGGCAGAACGTGCAGATCATCCGCTGGCGTGAGCAGCTGCATCTCCGCCGCCCCGCTACGCCATGGCCGGCCGGCTGGCAGCGGCAGTGGGATGGGGCCGCGCCGTTGTCCCTGCCTGATGGTGGAACCTTGCACCTGCATGGCACGCAGGGTTTCGCCACACCGCTGACGGTACGGACGCGCCAGGGCGGCGAACGCATCCGGCTGCCCGGCCGCACACATTCCCATGCACTCAAACAGTTGCTGCAGGAGTCGACACTGCCTCCGTGGCAACGCCCGTACCTGCCGCTGCTGTGCACCGGCGATGAAGTGCTCGCCGCCGGTGACTGCCTGATCTCCGACACCCTGCAGCACTGGCTGGAGGTGAACCAGGCCACCTTGCGCTGGCAACCGGCCGGCGGATCGAATTGACCCCACCGGCCGTGCCGCTCACACTTTGGCCATGCCCAAGAAGTCCCCCAACGAAATCTCCCCGGTCGCCCACTTCGAGCAGTCGCTGGAAGAACTGGAGCAGCTGGTCGAAAAAATGGAAGCCGGCGACCTGAGCCTGGAACAGTCGCTCGGTGCCTACGAGCGCGGCGTCGGCCTCTACCGCCAGTGCCAGCAGGCGCTGGAACAGGCCGAACTGCGCGTGCGCCTGCTGAGCGATCCGGCCCAGCCGGAAAAGTCCGAACCTTTCGATACCGCCGGCAATGACGACTGAGGCCCTGTTCACCCGCTGGCTGGCCCGTACCGAACAGCAACTCGACACCGCGCTCCCCGATCCGGACACCACCCCGTACGGGCTGCATCGCGCCATGCGCTATGCGGCACTGGGCGGCGGCAAGCGCATGCGGCCGCTGCTGGTCTACGCCGCCGGGCAGCTGTTCGATGCCGACGAAGCCCTGCTGGATGCGCCGGCCGCAGCGGTGGAGCTGATCCACGCCTATTCACTGGTGCATGACGATCTGCCGGCGATGGACGATGACGAGCTGCGCCGCGGCCGCCCGACCACCCATATCGCCTTCGACGAGGCCACTGCCATCCTGGCCGGCGACGCCTTGCAGACCCGCGCCTTCGAACTGCTGGCCCGGGCGCCGCTGGCCCCGGCGCTGGCGGTGGATTGCCTGCGCACGCTGGCCACCGCCTCCGGTGCGGCCGGCATGTGTGGCGGCCAGGCGCTGGATATCGACGCCACCGGCCAGTTGCAAACGGTGGCCGAGCTGGAGCGCATGCATGCACTGAAAACCGGCGCGCTGATCCGCGCGGCCGTGCGCATGGGCGCGTTGTGCGGCGGTGCCGGCCAAACCGACCTGGCCACGCTCGACACGTTTGCCAACGCCCTGGGACTGGCGTTCCAGGTGCGCGATGACATCCTCGATGTGGAAGCCAGTTCCGAGCAGCTGGGCAAGACCGCCGGCAAGGACCAGGCCCAAGACAAGTCCACCTTCCCGGCGCTGCTGGGCATGGACGGCGCCAAGGCCCGCCTGCAGACGCTTTCTTTGCAGATGGACGAATGCCTGCAGGGCTACGGCGAAGGCGCCAGCGCGCTGGCCGCATTGGCACGGCTGACGGTGCAGCGCACCCACTGAACCCACAGATCGCCCCACAAAAAAGGCCCGGAATTTCCGGGCCTTTTCGTTTCACCTTGCGCCGGTTACTTGATCAGGCGGATGGCGAACGGGTAGCGGTAGGCTTCGCCCCGGTTGGCGGCCAGACCGGCCAGGATGCTCAGCACGATGCAGGCGACCCACGCGGCGAAGTTGATCAGCATGCCGATCAGGATGACCGTCAGGATCGTGCCGATGATGTACACCCCGGTCAGCGTGATCTGGAAGTTGAGGGCTTCCTTGGACTGGTCGGTGAGGAACGCCTTCTCCGGCTTGTCCTTGTTCACCAGCCACACGATCAGCGGCACGATGAACCACAGCACGATGCCCGACAGATGCACCAGCATGGCAAGCGTGTTGTCATCGCCCTGCGCAGGGCTCGACGGCGGCGGCGGCGGAGTGGTGATGTTGTCGAAGTCGCTCATTGCGTTCCCCTTATTCCTTTGTTGGATTGTTGTGTCCGGCGGCAGACCGGAGTCGGTCCACGCCGCTCACCGACAGGATACGTCAATCGTTACCGGCAACCGTCATTTTCCCCACCAGGATCGAGCCGGTGGAGACATGCGAGCGCGGGTCGACGTCGCTGCCCACCGCCTCGATGCTGGCAAACATCTGCTTGAGGTTGCCGGCGATGGTGATGCCGTCCACCGGATAGGCGATCTGGCCGTTCTCCACCCAGAAACCGCCCGCGCCGCGCGAGTAGTCGCCGGTCACGCCATTGACGCCCTGCCCCATCAGCTCGGTCACCAGCAGGCCGGTGCCCATCCCCGCCAGCAGGGAAGCCCGGTCACCGGCGTTGGCGGCGACCTTGAGATTGTGCACGCCGCCGGCGTTGGCGGTGGTGGTCAGCCCCAGCTTGCGCGCCGAGTAGCTGCTCAGGATGTAGCGCTGCAATATGCCGCCGCTGACCAGCGCCGAATCGCGGGTGGCCACGCCTTCGCCGTCGAAGGCACACGAGCGCAGGCCGCGACGCAGCAGCGGCCGCTCGTCGATGGCGAACCAGTCCGGGAACAGCGAGGTGCCGGCGCTGTCGAGCAGGAAGCTGGCACGGCGATACAGCGCGCCACCGGAAACCGCACTGAGCAGGTGGCCG
The DNA here is from genome assembly GCF_001431585.1 of Stenotrophomonas pictorum JCM 9942. Lineage (NCBI taxonomy): Bacteria > Pseudomonadati > Pseudomonadota > Gammaproteobacteria > Lysobacterales > Lysobacteraceae > Stenotrophomonas > Stenotrophomonas pictorum. The sequence goes on from NZ_LLXS01000001.1 coordinate 103,487, forward strand.
ATCAGCGAGCGCGCCATTTCCGCACTGAACAGCACCGGCACCTCGCCGGTCGGCAGCGAACGCGGCTGCAGCCGGGCGACGGTGCGCTCGGCGGCCCGCCGGCCCACAGCCGCGGGATCTTCCAGGTCTTCCCGGGCGATAGCACTGGTGTACCAGCCGTCACGCTGCATGCCATCGCCCTGCCCGGCAATCAGCGCGCAGCCGATGGAATGGTGGCTGCTGCGCTCGCGGCCGATGAAACCGTGCGAGTTGGCGTACACCGACAGGCTCTGCGCGGTCGCCGCCGAAGCGCCGTCGGAATTGCTGATCCGGCCATCGGCCTGGCGCCCGGCCGCCTCGCAGGCCAGCGCCAGATCCACCGCCTGCTCGGCGCTGAGTGCCCACGGGTGCCAGCCGTCCAGGTCCGGGAACGCGGTCGCCATCAGCCCGGCATCGGCCAGGCCGGCGGCCGGGTCGTCCTCGGTATGGCGGGCGATCGCGCAGGCCTGCGCCACGGTGGCCTCCAGACTGGACTCCTGCAGGTCGGCGGTGCTGGCGCTGCCCTTGCGCTGGCCGAAGTACACCGTCACCGCAATGCCGCGGTCATGGGTGGACTCGACGGTCTCCACCTCGCCCAGGCGCACATTCACATCCAGCCCGCGTTCCTCACTGCAGCTGACCTCGGCCTGGCTGGCGCCCATGGCGCGGGCCTTTTCCAGCAGGCGCTGGGAGATAGCGGCCAGCTGTTCCAGGCGGGGCAGGCTGTCGTCGATGCCGGCGGCATCGGTGGTAATGGCGTTCAATGCTTTATCCTGTCGATAGTTATGGCCCTGCGCGAGGCGGGGCGAATGTAAGGATGTGGAAGACGATGCGCGGACGCGACGAAGAAACCGGTGAATTCCTGGGCGAAAGCCGCAGCCAGAACCGCCGTGAGGCCCTGGAGATACTTGCCCTGGGCGAAACCCTGGTGGACCTGACGCCGGCACAGCTGGCGCGGCTGCCGATCCCCGAAGACCTGCTGCCGCATATCGAATACAGCAAGCGCATCACCGCCCATGGCGCGCGCAAGCGCCAGCTGGCGTTCCTGGCCAAGCACATGCGCCGCGAGGATGAAGCCACGCTGCAGGCCATCCGTGACGCGCTCAGCGCCAACAGCGAGACCTCGCGCCGGGAAGTGGCGATGATGCATCGCATCGAGCGCTGGCGTGAGCGCCTGCTGGCCGAGGGCGACAGCGCGCTGGGCCAGCTGCTGGACGAATACCCGCAGGCCGACCGCCAGCAACTGCGCACGCTGCTGCGCAATGCGCAGGCGGAAAAAGCCAAGAACAAGCCGCCGCGCGCGTTCCGCGAGATCTTCCAGGTGTTGCGCGGGCTGATGCTGCCGGCAGTGATTGGCGGCGCGACTGCGGCCCACAGCGACGATGACGGCGAGCTCGAGGACGACGCGCAGGACTGAGCCCGCCGCAGGCTGCCGGCATCCACCGGCAGCCGCTGCGCTCAGCGTCGCAGGCATCATCGGCGTCCCGCTCAGGCCTGGGTACCGCCCACGGTGATGCCCTCGATCAGCAGCGACGGCTGGCCCACACCCACCGGCACGCTCTGGCCGTCCTTGCCGCAGATGCCGACGCCTTCATCCAGCGCCAGGTCGTTGCCGATCATGCGCACCTTCTGCATGGTTTCCGGGCCGTTGCCGATCAGCGTGGCGCCCTTGACCGGCGCGGTGATCCTGCCGTCTTCGATCAGGTAGGCCTCGGTCGCCGAGAACACGTACTTGCCGCTGGTGATGTCGACCTGGCCGCCGCCGAAGTTGACCGCGTACAGGCCCTTTTTCACCGAGCGGATCATTTCCTGCGGGTCGTGGGTGCCGGCGCGCATATAAGTGTTGGTCATGCGCGGCATGGTCATGTGCGCGAACGATTCGCGGCGGCCATTGCCGGTCGGCGCCACGCCCATCAGCCGCGCATTGAGCGTGTCCTGCATGTAGCCGACCAGGATGCCGTCCTCGATCAGCGTGGTGCACCGGGTGGGCGTGCCTTCGTCGTCGATGTTCAACGAACCACGACGCCCGTCCAGGGTGCCATCATCGACGATGGTCACCCCCGGTGAAGCCACCCGCTCGCCAATACGGCCGGCATAGACGCTGGTGCCCTTGCGGTTGAAGTCGCCCTCCAGGCCGTGGCCGACCGCCTCGTGCAACAGCACACCCGGCCAGCCCGGGCCCAGCACCACGGGCATCACCCCGGCCGGGGCCGGAATCGCCTCCAGGTTCACCAGTGCCTGGCGCAGCGCCTCGCGGGCGAAGCTTTCCGGGCGCTCACCGGCAAACAGTTCTTCATAGCTGTATCGGCCACCACCGCCGGCATAACCGGATTCGCGGCGGCCCCCCTGCTCGACGATGACCTGCACATTCAGACGCACCAGCGGCCGCACATCGGCCGCCAGTACGCCGTCGCTGCGCGCGATCAGCACCGTGTCCACGCCGCCGGACAGGCTCACCATCACCTGCTGCACGCGCGGATCGGCCGCACGCAGGTACTGGTCCAGGCGCTTGAGCACCTCGACCTTGGCTTCGTTGCCGATGCTGTCCACCGGGTCTAGCGCCGGATACAACACACGACCGCCGCCGCTTACCAGCGGGCGCACGTTCTGCGCGCCGCCCTCGCGGGAGATCGCCCGGGCCGACTGCGCCGCCGCCAGCAAGGCGGCCGGCTGGATATCGTCGGAATAAGCGAAACCGGTCTTCTCGCCGGAAATGGCCCGCACACCCACGCCCTGCTCGATGGAGTGGGCGCCGTCCTTGACGATGCCGTCTTCCACGCTCCAGCTTTCACGCCGCGAGTGCTGGAAATACAGGTCACCAAAATCGATGCCCGGCCCCAGCAGGGTGCCGAAGGTGCGCTCGAGGCGGTTGGCGTCCAGCCCGGCCGGCAGCAGCAGGCGGGACTCGGCAAGCGTCATTACGTTATCAGTCATGTCATTCCAGATGGGGGCTTGGGCGCGGTTCGCAAGCCGATGCGGGGATCACGGAGAGCCGCGGTTGTCGGGGCTGACCAGCGGCGGCGGTACACGCGGCGCCTCGCGCTCGACCACATCCACGGTGGGATCTTTCCATGGCCCGGTGACTTTGTAGGTCTTGGCACCGATGGTTCCCAGCGGCTTGCCGAGCACCGCGTTGGCCGCAGCACCGACCGCCGCGCCAATCGGCCCGGCCGCCACCGCGCCGACCACGGTCAGCAGGTTGCCCGAACGCGGATTCACATCGATGGTCTGGTCGAACTGCTGGCTGCGCAGGTCGGTCTGGCCCCGGATGGTGATGTCCGCCGCCGGTCCTTCCATGACGATCTTGTCGGTACGCGCCACACCGTCGCCGAAGCGCACCTGGCCCTCGACGCGGTTGAACGCCAGACCCTTGGAATAGAAATCGCGGAAATCGAACATCAACCGGCGGGGCAGCTGGGCCACGCTGAGCAGGCCCAGCACCCGCCCGGCGCCCGGTTCAACTTCCAGCAACTGGCCGTTGCGGGCGTCCAGACTCAGCGAGCCCTCCAGCGCGGCCAGCTGGAACGCCCGTGGCGCCCCCGGCCAGCGGGCATCGAACCGCACCTGGCCCTGGCCGGCGCGCAGCTGCCCGCCATAGCCCAGGTTGTCCATCAGCCCGCCGAGATTCTCGCTGTCCACCTGCACCGCCACGTGCGTGTGCGCCTGGGCGCCGATGCCGCGCCACTGGCCTTCCACATCGATCGCCTGTTTGGGGGCGCGGAACTGCAATTGCTCGACCTTCAGGCCATCGGCCAACGGCCGGGTCCGCAGCACCGTCCGGCCCAATGCGGTCCTGCCGACGCGCAGGTCTTCGATATCCAATGCCAGCGGCGGGATATTGGCCGGATCGAGCGGATCGGCGGCCGCGCCAGCCTCGCCCATACCCGCGGCTTCCTGCCAATGCACCCGCGCCAACTGCCCGCGCACGGTGCCGCCCCGGCCATCGGGCACCGTCAGCGTGCCGGCCAGTGCCGGTCCGTCCAGCTGCACGCCGATGACGCCCGGCTCGGGCCGTAAACGCAGCCGGGTCTGGTCGAAATGGCCGCCGATCAACAACAGCCGCTCGGCCAGCACATCCACCTGGTTCAGCGCCAGCCCGGCGCTGTCCGCGTCGCCGCCGCTGCTGCCGCGCGCAAGGGCGATCCACTCCAGCGCGTCCAACGCCGGTGTGCGCCCGCTGACCACCAGGCCCTCGGCCGGCGGCTCACGGTCCACCCGATCGCTGCCCATCGTGACCTGCACGCCGGTCTTGCCATTGTGGGTGCGCGCGGCCAATGCCAGACGCTGGCCGAAAGCGACTTCAGTGATGCCGCTGCCCAACGGCAGCGCCGCCGACACCGTGGTGCCCAGCGCTTCGGCCGCCGGTTTGTCCAGCGGTGCCGGGAACTGCAGGCGCGTGCCCTGCAGCGCCGAACGCAACGTCAGCCGGGTCGGCGGCACGGAACGGTTGCCGGGCGCACCCTTCGGCAAGGTGACTCCGATCGTCCACTGCGAGGTGCCCTGGATATAGGGCCGGAGCCAATCCAGCTCGGGCGCCCGGTCAAGCAGATCGCTGGCGCTCAGCGCCGCCGTCAGCTCGGCCTCGAACGCATGGGCCGGATCGCGCACCGGCGCGCCGGCGCGCAGCGTCAGCAGGCCATCACGCTCCCTGTGGCGCACCGCCAGCGCCGGCGCGTCAAAGCCATTGCCGCCGTAACTGGCCGTGCCGCGCACATTGTCGAACTTCAGATCCCACCGCTTGTCAGCCAGACTGGCTCCGCGCAGTTCCACCTCGCCGGCAAGCCGGCCCGCGCCGCCGCGCAGTGGCTGCAGCAGATCGAAGGTCACACTCGCCGGTCCGGACACTGCTAGGTTGTCCAGGGTTTCGCCGTAGCTGGCCTGCAGCGGACTCTTGCGCAGCATCGCCAGCAGGTGGCTGCTGTCATCGACGGTACGTGCGGCCACATGCAGGCGCGACTCGCGGAAATCGGCGATCCCGGCCTGGAAGCTGTCGATCTTCACCCCGGCCAGCTCGCCCTTGCCCTGCAACGCGAAACCGTTGGCGATAAAGGCGATGTCGCCATCCACGCCATTGATGAGCGGCCAATCGCCAGCGAAGCGGATCGCCCCCTCATCGATCCGGCCACGCGCCTCGAAGCGACCGTTGTGGCCATTGAACGGCCAGTCGTCCATGTCACCTACCGCCAATGCGATGCCGTCGCGCAGGTGACCGTCGACCAGCGCCGCGTCCAGCCACGCCACCGCCGTCTCACTCATACGCGAGCGCACCCAGAAGCGCTTGGCCACGGTCATCGGCACATCGTCCAGCTTGGCCGCCAGGTTGATCCATGGACGGGTGCGGTCACCCTGGAACCACAGTCCGCCACGCAGATCGGCCGCATAATCGGTGCCCTGCACACGCAACGCCGGCGTGCCCACCTGCCAGCCATCGCCTTCGCGCCAGCCCACCAGCTGCCCACGCAGTTTCAGCTCGTGCGTGACGCCAAAGCCGGTGGGCCAGTCGAACTTGACCGTGCGGTCCGGCAGCAGCGTCAGCGCCACCGCCTGGCCATCCCCTTCGAAATGCCCGCGCAGACCACTGAGCCCCGGGCTGCCGCCGATGGCATCGAATGCCGCCTCTTCCAGCTCGCCACGGCCCCGCAGCGCGCCGCCGCGGTGGCCGGCGATGCTCACATCCGAAAACCGCAACACCGGGCGGGCGCGATGCAGCCACTGACGCAGGGGCGGAGAGAGCTGTTCACCCAGTGCGGCCACGCGCAGCAATGGCGTGACATCGATCTGCTTGCCCTGCAGGGCGAAATCGTTGCCGCCGGCCAACAGCAGACCATCGAGTGATTGCATGCGCCCTTCCGAGGCGATGCGCAATTGCGGCGCGTCCAGCCGCCAGCCGCCCTCGATCTGCCTCCAGCGCGCGCGTGCCTGCACCCGGTGCAGAAATGTGGAAGGCGCCTTCGTGCCTTCGCTGAACGGCGCTCCGGCCAGTAGCAGCCCGTTGAGGTCGGCATCGACCGTCACCGACACGACCTTGTTGTCACGGACCTGCAGCCAGCCCCGCGCCGCGCCTGTCCCCTGCTGGACACTCACCCCGGCAAAGCGCAGCAGCGATGACCAGGCCGACAGATCGGCCGGCGCGGCCGCCAGCCACGCCTGTCCATCGCCCTGCTGCCGGTCGAAATCCAGCACCGCGGTCACCGGCGGCGCCGCGGTGTCGATCCAGCCCTTGGCGCCGGCACGCAGCCGCTGGCCGTCCACCCGCAGGCGCAGATCGATACGCGGAATCTCGGTCGCCACGCCCAGCGATGGCGCATCCACGCGCAGGCGGCCGCCGATCACCTGCAACTCGCCCAGCCGCCGCAGGGTTTCCAGCGGGTCGCCCCCGTTGCGTGCACTGGGCAGCCCCTGCACGGACCAGCGGCCGTCTTCGGCGCGCTGCAGGGTCAAGGCAAGGCCGCGCAACCGCAGCTCGGTCAGCGGCGCACCCGGCAGCAGCCCCGAATACAGCGCCACCAGCACTTCGGCCTGGCCCACCCGCACCCCTTCGCCCTGGCCGATCCGCAGGCCGTCAAGCCGCAGCAGCGGGCCGCGACGGGTCCAGCGGGTGTCCAGATGCTCGAAGGCCACCGGTTGCCCGGCGCGCGCGCTCAACCATGCGGCGACCTTGTCCGGGTGGGACTGCACCAGCGGCAGCAACTGGCTGAAGGTGCCCACCAGCAACGCCACGCACACCAGCGCCAGCGCCAGCGCGTACAGCACATGGCGTCGCAACCGACGCAGACGGTGGCGCAACAGCGTGGTCATCAGGCCACGCCGTCCTCCTCGACGGGGATCAGGACTATGTCAGAGCAACACGACATCGAACTGTTCCTGCAGGTACTGGTCATCGGCTTGGAAGCGGATGCTCTTGCCAAGGAACTCCTCCAGCTCGGCCACCGCCGCGGACTCCTCATCGGTGATGCGCGCCACCACTTTGCTGGAGGCGATCACCAGCAGTCGCGCGGCCTCGAACAGGCGCACGGCACGGGTGATCTCGCGGAAGATCTCGTAGGTCACCGTTTCGGTGGTCTTGATGCTGCCGCGACCGTTGCACTGCGGACAGGTCTCCGACAGCTGGCGCTCCAGGCTTTCCACCGTACGCTTGCGGGTCATTTCCACCAGACCCAGCGGCGAGAAGTCGTAGACGGTGGTCTTGGCATGGTCACGGGCCAGCGCCTTTTCCAGCGTGCGCAGCACCTGGCGGCGGTGCTCGGCGTCATCCATGTCGATGAAATCGATGATGATGATGCCGCCCAGGTTGCGCAGCCGCAGCTGTCGCGCCACTGCCTGCGCCGCCTCCAGATTGGTGCGGAACACGGTTTCTTCCAGGTTGCGCTGGCCGACGAAGGAACCGGTGTTCACATCGATCGTGGTCATCGCCTCGGTCTGGTCGATCACCAGATAGCCGCCGGATTTGAGCGGCACCTGCTTGTCCAGCGCGCGGCCGATCTCGTCCTCGACCCCGAACATGTCGAAGATCGGGCGATCGCCGGCGTACAGCTCCAGCTTCTCGCCGAGCACCGGCATGTACTTGGCCACGAACGCCTGCAACTGGGCGAAGGTTTCCTTGGAATCGACCTTGACCTTGTCCACATCCTTGCGAATCAGGTCGCGTACCGAGCGCAGTGGCAGGCTCAGGTCTTCATAGATGGTGCTGCAGGACGGCACTTCGCGACCGCGCCGCTCGACCACCGCCCAAACCCGCGAAAGATAGGAAATATCTTCAGCCAGCGCCTCGGCCGGCTGGCCTTCGGCATTGGTACGCACGATATAGCCGTAGCCGCCGTGCTGGGCGGAGATCTCGGTGACCAGTGATTTCAGGCGTGCGCGCTCGGCGTCATCCTCGATGCGGGCGGACACGCCCACCATCTTGGACTGCGGCAGCAGCACCAGGTAGCGCGAGGGAATGCTGATCTGGGTCGTCAGGCGCGCGCCTTTGGTGCCGATCGGGTCCTTGACCACCTGCACCACGATATCCTGGCCGTCACGCAGCAATTCCACGATCGGCACCGAGGACGGCAGCGGCAGAGTGGGGGTGGTTTCCTCGGTATCGGCGGTGACCGGCGCCGGTCGCACCACGTCATTGGCGTGCAGGAAGGCCGCGCGCTCCAGGCCAATCTCGACGAAGGCGGCCTGCATGCCGGGCATCACCCGCTGCACCTTGCCCTTGTAGATGTTGCCGACCACACCACGGCGCCAGCCGCGCTCGATGTGCAGCTCCTGCAGCATGCCGTTCTCGATCACCGCCACGCGGGTTTCGCGCGGGGTGACATTGACCAGAATCTCTTCGGACACGTCCTTCATTCCCCCTTGTCCATGGAATCGTCCGCCCCTGCGCCGAATTCGCGCAGCAGCTCCCCTGTCTGTTGCAATGGCAAGCCCATCACGCCGGAATAGCTGCCGGCCAGATGGCTGATGAAGCGCTCGGCGCCGCCCTGGATCGCGTAACCGCCGGCCTTACCCATCGGCTCGCCACTGGCCACGTAGCCGGCGATCTGCGCCGCGCTCATGGCCGCGAACGTCACCTCTGAACTCACCAGCTGGACCCGCTCGCGCCCGTGGGCGACCAGCGCCACCGCGGTCATCACCCGGTGCGTGCGCCCGGCCAGGGACGCCAGCATCGCTGCCGCATCCGCCGCATCCACCGGCTTGCCGTAGACCCGGTCGCCCAGTACCACCTCGGTGTCCGAGCCCAGCACGACCGCATCCGTATCCTGCGCAACCAGCGCCAGACCGGCGCGCGCCTTGTCCAGCGCCACCCGCCGCACGTAGGCTTCGGGGGTCTCGTCCGCGCCGCGGACTTCCGGCACCTCCAGATCCAGCGCCCGGAAAGGCACGTCAAGCCGCGACAGGAGTTCGTTTCTGCGGGGGGAGCGGGAGGCAAGATAGAGCATCGAAGAAGGATAACCTGCGCGGCCTGACTGAATGATCGGCGAAGCAAGGAAAGCCATCCAAACCCCGACACGGCTCACTACCCGTTCATCGCCCTGCGTTCACCTTTCCGGTCCAATCCAAGGAGGATCACCATGCGCCACACCGCCCTCGCGCCACTGCTGCTGTCCCTGTCACTTGCCCTGGGAGCTTCGATGTCCGCCCATGCCCAAACCGTGCCCACCGTGGTGGCCAGCGATGCCACCTTGCTGAACATCTCCGCCCAGGCCGAAGCGCGCCGGGTGCCGGACGTGGCCACGCTGTCGGCCGGCGTGGTCACCCAGGCCGCCGACGGCAACACCGCCATGCGCGAGAACGCGCTGCAGATGGACAAGGTGATGGCTGCGATCAAGGCGGCCGGCATCGCCGAGCGCGATATCCAGACCAGCGGCATCAACCTCAGCCCGCAGTACCGCTACACCGAGAACGAAGCACCGAAGATCACCGGTTACCAGGCCAACAACACGGTCAGCCTGAAGGTGCGTGACATCACCAAACTGGGCAAGGTGCTCGACAGCCTGGCCGCCCAGGGGGCAAACCAGATCAACGGCCCCAGCTTCGAAATCGACCAGCCCGAGCCGGTCTATGACGAAGCCCGCCTGGCCGCCCTGAAAAAGGCACAGGCCCGCGCCGAGACCTATGCCAAGTCGCTGGGCCTGCGCGTGCGCCGCATCGTCAGCATCTCCGAGGGCAGCCAGGGCGGCTTCCGGCCCATGCCGATGATGGCCATGGCCGCTGGCCGCAGCGCCAAGGCCGAGATGGATACCGCCGTGTCGCCGGGTGAAACCACGGTCTCGGTGAATCTGGATGTGGTGTTCGAACTGGGACGCTGATCGGCACCCGGCGCATCACCAACAACGGCGCCTACGGGCGCCGTTGTTGTGTGCGAGGCCGGCAAGCGCCATGCGTATATGTGCCACGGGCACCCGTCCGCATGCGAGGACGAAGCTGTCCGGCGCTTAACCGCAAACAGCGGCCCCTCTTGCCGGTTTGCGCATTTGCGGGCGCACTGCAGCTGCAGACAGGGAGCCTGCAGCTCCGTCCTGCATCACCGCGCGTTGTTATCCGTCACACGCCCACGCATGGAGGTGGAACATGGTCCGCACGCAGCACCGCGTCACGTCAGTCCATTTCGAACCGTCACGCATACTCGCCTACAGCACCGCCATCGCATTGCATGGATTGGCCCTGGGGTTGCTGCTGATTCCCCTGTCACAGGCGCCCATCCGTACCATTGCGGTGCCGGAACCGCGCTGGCAGATATCCGAAGCCAAACCGGTACAACCACCGCCCCCGCCGCTGCCCCCGGAAAAGCTGGTCAAGGTCACCTCGTCACCCGCGCCCCCACGTCAACCGGCGTTACCCACACCCGTGGAAACCTCGCCGATGCCGGTATTCGCCACCGAGGCGGTGATCGCACCACTGGCAGATATCGCACCGCCCATCGCCGACGTTCCGGCGACGGAGGTGACCGGCACCGGAATGCCACTGGAAGGCGTGCAGCTGCGCTACCGGAACGCGCCTGCGCCCGCCTATCCACGCGATGCCCTGATGGCCAATGCACAGGGCACGGTGGTGCTACGGGTGCTGGTCGGCGAGGACGGTGTACCGCTGGAGGTAAGCATCGAACGCAGCAGCGGCCATCGCAGTCTCGACAACGCCGCCCGCAGCCAGGTGCTGCGCCGCTGGAAGTTTCAACCGGCCACCGATGGCGGTCAGCCGGTGAAGGCCTACGGACTGATCCCGGTGGATTTCAAGCTGGGTTGAAAACACGGCAGCGCCTGCACCCGGAAAAGCCCAAAGAAAAAGCCGCGATCGCTCGCGGCTTTTTCTTTGAATCCTGGCGCCCGAAGTTGGACTCGAACCAACGACCCCCTGATTAACAGTCAAGTGCTCTAACCGGCTGAGCTATTCGGGCGGAGACGCGCATTCTATAGGGTAATCACGCGCGATGGTAGGGGTGATTTGCGATCATCGCCGCTGCGCGGTACAGCTGCTCGGCCACCACCAGTCGAACGAGCATATGCGGCAAAGTCAGCGGACCGATGGACCAGGTTTCATCGGCCGTTGCCGAGACCTCGGCGGCATGTCCTTCCGGGCCACCGATAAGAAATGCGAGATCCCGGCCCTGCGAGCGCCAATGCTCCAGCCGCTGCGCCAACTGCTCGGAGCTGAGCTGGCGTCCGGGCACATCCAGCGCCACCACATAAGGATTCTTCGGCAATGCGGCCAGCACCCGCTTGCCCTCTTCCTCGATCGCCCGCTTCGGATCGCGGCCCTTGCCGCGCAGACCCGGCTCGATCTCCACCAGCTCCAGTGGCAGCCAATGCGAAAGCCGCTTCTGGTATTCGGCAAATCCCTGCGCCACCCAGCCGGGCGCGCGCTCGCCGGTGGCGATCAATCTGGCTTTCATGGGGCGATGGTCTCCCGGATCACGTTGCACTGCCTGAAACAAGGACGGCGCCCTGCGGCGCCGTCACACGACTCTGCGCTGCCGGCTCAGCCCGCAGCGTATTCGTCATCCTGCGCGGCAACCGGCGGCTGGTCGCCCACCGTCCACAGGCGCTCCAGCGCATAGAACTCGCGCACGCGCGGCAGCATGACGTGGACGATCACATCGCCCAGGTCGACCAGCACCCACTCGGCCTCGCGCTCACCTTCCACGCCCAGCGGCATCACGCCCAGGTTCTTGGCAAAGCGCACCACTTCATCGCCAATGGATTTGACGTGACGGGTGGAGGTGCCGGAAACAACGACCAGGTAATCGGCGACGCTGGAACGGCCGCGGACGTCGATCTCGACCGCATCCCGGGCTTTCATTTCCTCCAGCGCCGAATGCACGCAGGCCAGCAGGGCCGAAACGGAGGGCGGGGGGCTGGGCAACTGGGTTTTGATGACTTGGGCTTCGGTGGTCAAAGCGGCATAACTCGATGAATAAGGCGGTGATTATAGAGAACCCGGCTGCTGCCGGCATTCACGAATCGGACTGGCATCCGTACAGGCGGTTTTCGACGATGAAATCAGCCACGCGCGCGGGCACCAGTTCCCGCCACGCCCCGCCATCTGCGATCAGGCCGCGCACCACGGTGGCCGACTCGGACTGCAACGGCTGGCGCAGCCGCAGCACCCGCCCACCGGCCGCCGCGCGCAATTGCGCGGCCGAATCGGCCCACGCCTCTTGCAGCCGATCGGCCAGCACTGCCGGCAGCCCGCCCTCGAGCGGACTGCCCGGGCGATCGGCCACCACCAGATGCGCCAGCTCCAGCAGGCGTTCCCATTCGTGCCATTCCGGCAGGCCCAGCAGGCTGTCGGCCCCGATCAACAGCGCGACCGGTTGCGAGGCGCCGATCTGCGCGCGCAGCTGACGCAGGGTATCCACCGTCCACGATGGTACGCCGGGATGCTCTTTCGCCCGCACCAGTTCGCGCAGGTCCACGCTCAGCCCGGGCTCACCGGCGATTGCCAGTTCCAGCATCGCCGCACGCTGCGCCGCATCGGCGCCGGGCGGTGCACGATGTGGCGGATCGGCGGCCGGCATCAAGCGCACCGGGCTGGCCAGTTCGTCGCGCGCGCAGCGGGCGATAGCCAGATGGCCATTGTGAACCGGGTCGAAGGTTCCACCATAGAGCAGCCACAGCCGCGATGGCGCCATCACTGCCGGCACTTCAGCGCGTTCCACGGACCAGCAGCCGGACCGCTTTGGCCTCGGCCAGCGCCAGCAGCAGACGCTCCAGTGCCAGCCACGGATCGCCCTCGGCCCGGCCTTTGGCCATGCGATCGATCTGCGAGGCCTCGGCGACGAAACGCTCCCAGCGGCGCGGATCAGGGTGCCGCTGCAGCGCGCGCTTGAACGGCGCCTGGCGCGACTCCCAGATCCCCTTGCTCTTCATCTCCGCGGCCAGGTTGCCGCCGGCGGCATTGATCCGCGCCAGCCCTGCCGTCAACAGCAGCTCGCGGATCAGGATCGGCATCAGCGCCGCCACCACTTCGCCCTCGGCCCGCAGCCCGGCGAGCATGCGCAGCACCGCCTGCGGCTGGCCGGAAAACGCCGCCTCGCTGAGCCGGAAAACGTCGTAGCGGGCCGCATCGGCCACCAGCGACTCCATCTTCGCCACGTCCAGCGCCTGCCCGTCAGCAAGCAATGCCAGCTTGTCGATTTCCTGCGCGGCCGCCAGCAGATTGCCTTCCACCCGCTCGCTCAGGCGCTGCACGGCCGCGGCATCGGCACGCAATCCCCTGGAGCGCAGACGCCGCTCGATCCAGTCACCCAGCTCGTGCGGCTTGATCGCCCAGGCCACCGACAGCACACCGGCCTTGCTGACCGCCTCGGCCCACTTGCCCTGATGCGCCTTGCTCCATTCGCCGGCGGTGATCAGCAGCACCACATCGGCCGGCGGCTGCGCGCAGAAATCGCTGATGACCTCGGCGCCCTCCTTGCCCGGCTTGCCGGTAGGCAGGCGCAGCTCGACCAGGCGGCGGGCGCTGAACAGACTCGGCGCATTGAAACTGGACGCCAGTTGGCCCCAGTCGAAATCGCGCCCATCGGCATCGAACACCTCGCGCTCGCCAATGCCGTCGGCGCGCGCCCGTGCGCGTACCGCATCGGCCGCTTCCAGCACGCGCAGCAATTCGGGTCCGGCGATCAGGTAGACAGGCGCCAGCGGCTGCGAGGCCGCCTGGCTGGCCAACTGTTCAGGGCGCAGTTCCATCTAGTGGCACCCGGCCGATGCGTTGCCCCTGCCAAGCACGGCCTCAGCCTGCCCCGTTGGCGTCATCGGCGCCTTTGGCTTCCGGTTTGGCGCGTGCCTTTTCGAGATCGGCACGGACCACGCTGTCGATACGGCGCAGGATCGAGGCAGCCATTTCCCGGCGCAGTTCATCGGCCAGGATTTCACGTTCGGTGGTGGTGCCGGTGGCGTCCTCCGGCGGCGAGACATAGTCACGCGACAGTTCGATCGCCTGCTCGGGCACGATCACCGAGCCGTCCGGACGCGAGAAGCTGAAGATCACCGCATAGCGCAGGCTGAACTCCTGCGCACGGCCCTGCGCATCGATGGCGATCGGCAGATCGCCCCAGCGCTCGGAGCGGACCTGCAGACGGGCAACGCCACTGCTGTCGGCCGAGGGCATGGCCTGATCCTCTTCGACAACCGTCGCGCCCGACGCCCGCAAGCCACGGTTGAGCAGCTTCACCAGCTCGCTGTAGCGTACAGAGGATTCCACTTTCACCGCCGGCGTATCGGCGGGCAAGGTGAGCGTGTTGCGCAGATGGAAACCGCAGCCGGAGAGACTTGCGGCGAGAATCAGGGCGATCAGATATCGGGTCATGGGCACAGTCTGGCGGAGCCGGCCGGGAGCGGCAACAGGCAGGGAGCCTGCCTGATGCCGCGTGAACAGCACTTGAGATCCGCTGGGTTTAACCGGCAACGATGTTGACGATCTTGCCCGGCACGATGATGACCTTGCGGATCGTCATTCCTTCCAGGAACTTGGCCGCGTTCGGTTCGGCCAGGGCAGCGGCTTCAATCTGGTCGCGCGCCGCGTCGGCCGCCACCTCGATGGTGCCGCGCAACTTGCCGTTGACCTGCACCGCCAGCGTCAGCGCATCCTTGACCAGCGCGGCCGGATCGACCTGCGGGAACGGCTGGTCTTCCAGCAGCGTTTCGGCATGGCCCAGCAGCTGCCACATCGCATGGCAGGCATGCGGGGTGATCGGATTGAGCATCAGCACCGTCGCCTGCAGCGCTTCCTGGCGTACCGCGCGGGCCTGTGCGCTGTCGTCGTTGAACTTGGACAGCGAGTTGAGCAGCTCCATCACCGCGGCGATGGCGGTGTTGAAGGCGTGGCGGCGACCGTAGTCGTCACCGACCTTGCCGATCGTCTCGTGGGTCTTGCGGCGCACCGCCTTCTGCTCGGCGGTGAGCGCAGCCACGTCCAGCGCCGGTGCGGCGCCATCGGCCACGTGCTTGTGCACCTGCGCCCACAGCCGGCGCAGGAAACGCGCCATTCCATCGACACCGGCCTCGTTCCATTCCAGCGACTGCTCCGGCGGCGCGGCGAACATCGAGAACAGACGCACCGTATCGGCACCGTACTTGCCCACCATCGCCTGCGGATCGACGCCGTTGTTCTTGGACTTGGACATCTTCTCCGAGCCGCCGACCACCACCGGCTGGCCGTCGGCGATCAGCGTGGCGCCGGTGATGCGGCCGCGCTCGTCCCGCTCGACGTGGACGTCGGCCGGGTTGATCCAGTCCTTGGAACCGTCCGGATTCGGCCGGTAATAGGTATCGGCGATCACCATGCCCTGGCACAGCAGGTTCTGCGCCGGCTCGTTGCTGTCCACCATGCGTGCGTCGCGC
The DNA here is from genome assembly GCF_001431585.1 of Stenotrophomonas pictorum JCM 9942. Taxonomy (NCBI): domain Bacteria; kingdom Pseudomonadati; phylum Pseudomonadota; class Gammaproteobacteria; order Lysobacterales; family Lysobacteraceae; genus Stenotrophomonas; species Stenotrophomonas pictorum. The sequence goes on from NZ_LLXS01000001.1 coordinate 118,831, forward strand.
AGCAGTTTGTGGAAGAAACGGAAGTACATCAGGTGCAGGATCGCGTGCTCGATGCCGCCGATGTACTGGTCCACGGGCAGCCAGTAGTTGCCGCGCTTGTCCACCGCGTCCCGGGCACCGGGCGAGGTGTAACGGGCGTAGTACCAGCTGGACTCCATGAAGGTGTCGAAGGTGTCGGTCTCGCGCTCGGCCGCGCCGCCGCACTCCGGACAGCTGGTCTTACGCCACTCCGGATCGGCCTTGATCGGCGAACCGGTGCCCAGCAGGGTCACGTCCTCCGGCAGCACCACCGGCAGCTGGTCTTCCGGCACCGGCACCGCGCCGCACTTGTCGCAGTAGATCACCGGGATCGGGCAGCCCCAGTAGCGCTGGCGGCTCACGCCCCAGTCGCGCAGACGGTAGTTCACCCGGCGCTGACCCTGGCCCTTGCGCTCGAAACGCTCGGCCAGCGCTTCGAACGCGCCCTGGAAGTCCAGGCCGTCGAACTCGGCCGAATTGACCAGCTCGGTCTCGCGGCTCTTGTCGCCGTACCAGTCCTGCCAACGGTCCGCATCGTAGGTGCGCTCGTCGCCGTTCCTGGGCGACTTCAGCGCAATGACCTGCTTCTTGGGCAGGTTGTACTTGCTTGCGAATTCGAAATCGCGCTGGTCGTGGCCCGGCACCGCCATCACCGCGCCGGTGCCGTAGCCCATCAGTACGAAGTTGGCGACCCACACCGGCACCTGCTCGCCGCTGACCGGATGGATGGCCTTCAGGCCGGTGTCCATGCCGCGTTTTTCCTGGGTTTCCAGCTCGGCCTCGGAGACACCGCCCTGTTTCAGCTCGGCCAGCAGGGCGGCCAGCTTCGGGTTGCTCTTGGCCGCATGCATGGCCAGCGGATGCTCGCCGGCAATGGAGACGAAGCTCACGCCCATCACCGTGTCCGGACGGGTGGTGAACACGCGCAACGGGTCCAGCGCGCTGCCGTCGACATCGCGCACGTCGAACTGGATTTCCAGGCCTTCGGAACGGCCGATCCAGTTGCGCTGCATGGTCTTGACCGACTCCGGCCAGCCCGGCAGTTCATCCAGGCCGTCCAGCAGTTCCTGGGCGTAATCGGTGATGCGCAGGAACCACTGCGGGATCTCGCGCTTTTCCACCAGCGCGCCGGAACGCCAGCCGCGGCCGTCGATGACCTGCTCGTTGGCCAGCACGGTGTTGTCCACCGGATCCCAGTTCACCACCGAGTTGCGGCGGTAGGCCAGGCCCTTGCGCATCAGGCGGGTGAACATGCGCTGCTCGTGGACGTAGTACTCCGGCGTGCAGGTGGCGAACTCGCGCGACCAGTCGATCGCATAGCCCAGCGATTTGAGCTGGCTGCGCATGTGGTCGATGTTCTTGTAGGTCCACTTGGCCGGCGCGGTCTTGTTCTTGATCGCCGCGTTCTCGGCCGGCAGGCCGAACGCGTCCCAGCCCATCGGCTGCAGCACGTTGTGGCCGGTCATGCGCTTGTAGCGGCTGATGACATCGCCAATGGTGTAGTTGCGCACGTGGCCCATGTGCAGCGCACCGGACGGATACGGCAGCATCGACAGGCAGTAGTACTTGGGCTTGTCCGAGGTTTCGTTCACCTCGAATGCTTTCTCGGCCTCCCAGAATTTCTGGGCGGCGGTTTCAACCTGCTGGGGATCGTAGATATTGGGTTCGACGCTGGACATGGCAACGCTGGGCAACGGCAAAGCGTGACAGGGTACCGCAGTGCATCATGGCACTCCAAACCGCCCCCCGGCCAAATCCCCCTGCTCACCGCAGATCATTGATATGGCGACGGTTTCAGCCCTCCCCCCAACCGCTGCGCGTCACCGCAACCGGTCCATCCGCGTCGTTTCCCGCTCAGCCGCGCGCCGGAGCCAGTCGCACCGCCGCCAGCAGCCAGACCAGCCAGCCAAGAAACGCCAGCCGCTGGGCCATGGCCACCGGCATGACGCTCTGGAACACGAACGCGCTGCACAGGCTCCACACCACACAGCCCAGCGTCAGCACCGCCAGTGGCCGCCAGGCACTGTCCCTGCCCGCCCCCAGCCGCAGTGCAACGGCACCGGCACTGAACGCCACCAGCCACAGCAGCCAGGCACTGGCGTGGTACTGGCTGGCCCGGCTCTCGATGTCGTCCACGTCCAGCGGCAGCAATCCCATCGCCGTGAAGGCCACCGTCGCCAGCAACAGCATCTGGCCGCCGACCCGCAGGATCCGCGGTGTCGAGGCTGGCATCCTCAGGATCAGCGCCAGCGCCACCACTGCGGCCAGCAGGCCCGGAACCACGAACCCGAGCACACTGAACGCGGCGCCTCCCGCCACCCCGCGTGCCCCCAGCAACGACACTGGATGGCGCAGCTGGTCATACCCGTCCAGCTGCGCGCCAAATCCGATGACGCTGGCCACGCCGATGACCACTGCCAGCGGACCGGCCCCGATTTGCATTCGCTTCCACACTGACGCCACCACGCACCTTGCCACGCTGGCCGGAACAGGGCGCCCGGCTACGGCCTACATTGTGCAGGCTGCGCCCGGGCTTGGCACCGGCTCCATCCGGCGCTGCGATCAGCCGGGCCACTTCCCGGCGGCCGGGGCCGCATCCTGGAACATACTTATTGAAACTGTGCTGGCGGGCCGGACCGATACGACGGGGTCACCCGGGCGCCCCGGGGCAGCAATCCGTCGCCGCCGAGGTTGAGATAGCGCCCGGTCGTCGCCATAAAGGAAGCTCCCGCCAGCGATGAATCCAGCCATGAGCGAACTTCCCCACGTTTTCGACGCCACCACCGCCACCTTCGAAGCCGACGTCCTGCAGAAATCGATGCAGACCCCGGTGCTGGTGGATTTCTGGGCGACGTGGTGCGGTCCGTGCAAGACCCTGGGGCCGATGCTGGAAAAGCTGGCCGGGGAATACAACGGGGCCTTCGAGCTGGCCAAGGTCGATGTGGACAAGGAGCAGCAGGTCGCCGCGGCCTTCCAGATCCGCTCGGTACCGACCGTGTTCCTGATCAGGGACGGCCAGATCGTCGATGGCTTCCCGGGCGCGATGCCCGAAGGCCAGCTGCGCGAATTCCTGACCCAGCATGGCGTCACCCCACTGGACGCCCCGGACGCCGCCGAAGAGGCCGCTCCGCTGCCGCTGGACCCGCAGGCCCAGATCGCCGCCCTGCGCGACTCCATCGCCGCCGAACCGGACAAGGACGAGCTGAAGCTGGAGCTGGCGCTGGCCCTGCTCAAGACCGGTGCCACCCCCGAAGCCGGGCAACTGCTCGACGCGCTGCCGGCCAACCTGGCCACCGATGACCGCGCCGTGCGTGCCCGTGCCCGCCTGGATTTCGGCCTCGCGCTGCAGGGTGCACCGGCCGCCGACGTGCTGGCGGCTCGCGTGCAGGCCGACGGCAATGACCTGGAAGCCCGCCACCTGCTGGGCATCCACCACCTGCTCGGCGGCGAGGATGAAGCGGCGCTGGAACAGTTCATCGAGATGCTGCGCATCGACCGCGCCTTCCACGAGAACCTGCCCAAGAAGGCGCTGATCGACGCCTTCCGCGTCATCGAGGATGAGGACCTGGTCGGCCGTTACCGCCGGCGGATGGCCTCGCTGCTGTTCTGATGGCAGCCCGTTGCTGAAACACCCGGCCGGGGCCACGGCCCACCCCGGCCTTATCCATACGGTCGCGAATGTTAGACTGTCACTCCCCCGCGCCGCTTGTCCGTCCGATGAAAGCCAGCCTGTTCCGCCACGGCATCAACCTGTGGCCGCCGTTCCTGTTTTCCGGCATCCACGTCACCGCCATCGATGACGATTACCGCCGCGTGCGGGTCGAGCTGCGGCAACGGCTGTGGAACATGAATTACGTGCGCACCCATTTCGGCGGCAGCCTGTTCGCGATGACCGACCCGTTCTGGATGCTGTGCCTGCTGCAGAAACTTGGGCGGGACTATGTTGTCTGGGACAAAGCCGGCGAGGTGGAGTTCATCAGGCCCGGCCGTGGCGTGGTGGCCACCGAATTCCATCTCGACGATGGGCTGGTGGAGGAGATCAAAGTGGCCACCGCCGAGGGCGGCAAGCACCTGCGCTGGTTCGAGAACGAGATCCGGGATGAGCGCGGCGAGCTCGTCGCACGCGTCCGCAAGCAGGTCTACGTGCGGCTGAAGCCCCGCGCGCGCTGAGTTCAAGCCGGCGCGGTACCGGCCGGCGTTTTCATCCGGTCCGCGAGCGTCAGGGCGCCGGCTCCCACAATGCCGCTGGCAGTGGCAGACGCACCCGGTTTTCCCCGCCACGCGGGGCATAAAGCACCGTTTCCAGCCCCCGTCCATCAGCCGCCAGCAGGACCGGCCGCTGCGCACTGGCGTAGCCGGAGGGCATGGCCTGAAGGCGTGTCGCCAGAGAACCCTGCAACGGTTGTCCACGCAGCCATAGCAGCGCGTTGAGCAGGCCCAGCTCGGCACCGACATCCTGCAACTGGCGCGGGTACTGCTCATAGGCGGGAGCCGCCACACTGCCCAGGATGCAGCCGATTGCATTGGTCGCGCACTCCAGACGCCAGACGGACGCCTGCGCCTGACTGGCCTGGAAGGGCAAGTCCTGTGCGATCCGCGCCTGCGCCGCCGGCAGGCAGCTCTGACCGAGGTTGACCGCCTGCAGGGCGCGCGTCCGCGGCGCATTGAAGACCCACGAGCCGCCCGGGTACCGTCCGATCCGCCTGGCCTCCAGCGCCAGCAATGAATCGGCCATTTCAAATTCCCCACGCAAGGCATTGCAACCGCTCATCTCCGCAGCCGACAGCGGGGCGAATGCCGCTGCGCATTGCGCCGGCAAGGCCACATCCACCGGCATTTCTTCCAGCATCGCGGCCAGCAACCGGGCATGGGCCTGCAACAGGCGCGCGCCGATCATGGTCGAGACCAGCGTGTCGCTGCGGGTGACCAGCATCCGCGCGGTGCCGGCGTCGCGGCAGACCCCGGCCAGCGCGCCGGCGCTGTCGCCCTGCACATGCGCCAGCGCATGGGCCGCCAGCGGCAGCCCCAGACTCTGCAGGGGTGGCAGCGGCACGTAGGGCCCCAGGGGCAGCTCGCTGCGCAGATGACCATGCGTCGACAACGCGGCAATCCGCTCCAGCAGGCCGGCATGCGCGGCCAGGGCATCAGCCACCGCCTCGGGTGCGGCACGCACCTTGTCCAGACACGCCCCACCCTCGTTGATCCGGCACAGCGCATCGTCGTGCACCCAGGCCACCGGCTCACCGCCCAGTTGCGGCGCCGGCGCGGTCGGCATCCCCCCGCCATTTTCCAGCCAGTGGGCCTCGAACCGCTGCTGCCATTGCCCATAGTCGCTGGCCAGTGCATCCACCAGTGCGCGGCGCGCGGCTGCATCCAGCGATTCGTGATGCAACGTCATCAACGCCACATACGCATTGCTGCCGGGTCGCTGCGGCCCGGTCTCCAGCGCCGCCAATGCCTCCTCCTGCAAGGTCGTTGACGGCCAGAACCGCGACACCAGCAACAGCCCGCCGACCACCAGCACCAGCCCCAAAAGCCCCCCGCCCAGCCATTTCAACGTCTTGCGCATCATCCCTGCCCCTGCTGTGTATCCATGACAGAACAATCACCGAGCCTGGCCGGCCCGTGCCCGCCGGTACAATAGCCGCATGTCGCCCGAAGCCGCCTCC
>NZ_LLXS01000002.1:0-7530 GCF_001431585.1 Stenotrophomonas pictorum JCM 9942
GTTAATGGGGGGATTACCCCGTGAATCGTGGCCTGATGGGTAGATCGAACGATTTGCTGCATCGTTGCACCTCGCTTCCTCCTTGCAGTCAGCCGCCTTGCGGGGCGTATCCATCAAACTCAGAGCTACAGGGAGTTAGTCGAGATGTCTGATCGCGAAACCGGTACCGTCAAGTGGTTCAACGACGCCAAAGGCTTTGGCTTCATCAGTCGTGAGAATGGTGAAGACGTTTTTGTGCACTTCCGCGCCATCCAGACCCAGGGCTTCAAGAGCCTGAAAGAAGGCCAGCAGGTCACCTTCACCGTGGTCCAGGGCCAGAAGGGCCTGCAGGCCGACGCCGTACAGCCGGTCTGATACGCTGCTGGCGGCAGCAAAAAGGCCCGCGCGAGCGGGCCTTTTTGCTTGTCCGTGGAGCATTGCCAATCAACGCAGTACGACGCGCCCGTTGACCACGCGCACATAGGTGTTATCGCGGATGCCGCCCAGATCCTTCTGGTTGACCACGATCACGCGCCCGTCATCCATGCGGACCTGGATGTCATACGAATTGCCGGTGACATTCTGCTGGATCTTGTTGCCGGCCAGAGCGCCGGCCGCGGCGCCGGCTACGGCGGCGATGTTCTTGTTGCCGCGGCTGCCGCCCGTGTGATCGGAGATCTCATGGCCAGCCACCGCGCCGACGATGCCACCCAGCACCGCGCCGGTCGCCGCCGGTGCGGTGCGGCCCGATGCCACGGTGTCGATGCGGGTCACGATCCCGCAATCACGGCACTGGTTCTGGTTGTAGCCGTTGTTGCTGTTGCCGTAGCTGCCGCCATTGTTGTAGCCGCCACCGTAGCCGGGCGACGTGGCGCAACCGGCCAGAGCCAGACTGGCGATGGCGCCTGCAGCGATCAATTGAATCTTCATGGTGTTGCTCCTTGCCAGATGGGGATTACGGGCATGTGGTTTTGCCCGGCACCCGGATCGTGTCGTTTCGCACGTGAATGGAGCGCCAACCACGGGTGAATTGGATGCGGCTTACTTGAAGTCCTGATGGCAGGCCTTGCAGTCACTGCCCAGCTTCTGCAGGGTGACGGCGAGCGCCGCACAGTCGCTTGGCACGCTGGCCAGAGCATCATTGAGTGTGGCGCGGAACTGGCTGGCATGCTGCTGGAAGCGCGCATCGTCCTTCAGGCCGGGGAAGGCCAGATCCAGGTCGTTGGACAGGGCGCGCAGCGTCTGCAGGCGCGGGGCCACGTCGCTGGGCGCACAGCGGTTCTGCTTCTGGCTTTCGCCGAGCAGCTGCGATTGCTTGGCCAGTACGGTCATCAGGCTGTCGGGAAAATGGTCCTGGCGCTCCTGGATCGCACGCATCGCCATGACCGTTGCCACCACCCCGAGCAGCAGGCCGAGAACCAGGATGAACAGATAGCGGGAGGCCTTGGACTGGGTGCGGACGGGATCTGACATGCGGGTGTCTCCGGACAAGGAATGCCGATGGTACGACGCACGGACTGCTGCCGACCACGGTTAAAATGGGCGCATGAAAGAGTCATTGCGTGAACGCTTTGCCGGTATCGACCGGCTGTATGGTGCCGGGACCATCGAGCACCTGTCCGGCTGCCGGGTCGCGGTGATCGGCATGGGCGGGGTGGGATCGTGGATTGTCGAGGCGCTGGCGCGTTCGGCGGTCGGGCATCTGACCCTGATCGACGCCGACGATATCTGTGTCTCCAACACCAACCGCCAGCTGCCGGCACTGGCTGGCCAATATGGACGCAACAAGTCCGTGGCGATGGCCGAACGCTGCCGGGCGATCAATCCCGAGATCGAGGTCAAGGCCGTCGAGGCGTTTTTGACCGTCGCCAATATGGCCGAGCTGCTGGATCGCCGGTTCGATCTGGTTATCGACGCCTGTGACAGTTTCCGGGTCAAGGTCGAGGCCATCGCCTGGTGCCGGCGGCGCAAGCTGCCGATGATCACCGTGGGGGCGGCCGGCGGACGTACCGATCCAACCCTGGTGCGGGTGCGGGATGTTTCGCGGACCGAGCACGATGCGATGATGGCGTTGATCCGCAAGAAGCTGCGTGCCGAGTTCAATTTTCCGAAGAATCCGCAGCGGTATTTCGGGGTTTCGGCGATCTACTCGCTGGAGAACGTCAAGTATCCGCAGGCCGATGGCAGCGTCTGCGGGCTGCGCCCGAGCCTGGGCGCGGATGCTGCGCTGAAGCTGGACTGCGGTGCCGGGCTGGGTGCGGCCACCCACATCACCGGGGCATTCGCCTTTGCCGCCGTCGGCCGTGCCCTGGAAATCCTGCTCAAGGCCCGCGAAAAGGCCGCTGCCGCGGTGGCCGTGGTCGAGTAACCGTGTTGCCCGGTCAAGGGCCGGGCAGAGCGAACAGGCGACGGGCGTTGGCGGTGGTCTGCGCGGCGATCTCGCCAGCCGGCTGCTGGCGTAGCTGTGCCATCACCTCGAAAATGGCCGGCAGCCGCGCCGGCTCGTTGCGTTGGCCGCGGATGGCGGCGTCCGGCTGGTCCGGGGCATCGGTTTCCAGCAGCAGGTACTCCAGGGGCATCTGCGTGAGCAGGCCGCGTAAGCGGTTGGCGCGGTCGTAGGTCACCGGGCCACCGAGGCCGATCAAAAAGTTCATCTCCCACAGCTGCCGGGCCTGTTCGGGGCTGCCGGAAAAACTGTGGACCACGCCGCGCAGCCCGCCGATCCGCCGCATCGTGTGGATCACCTCGTCGAGGGCGCGGCGTGCATGCACGATCAGTGGCAGGTCGAACTCGCGCGCCAGTACCAGCTGTCCGTTGAAATAGGCGCGTTGCGCATCCGGGTCGAGACCGTCGACGAAGAAGTCCAGTCCGCATTCGCCGATGGCACACGGACGTTCCCGGGTGATCCAGTCGCGCAGCTGGTCCAGGTGTTCGGGCCGATGCTCGGCCACAAACATCGGGTGCAGGCCGTAGGCTGGATACAGCCCGCTCTCCAGGGTGCAGACCGTGCGCAGCTTGGGCCAGCGGGCGGCGGTAATGGCCGGGACGATCTGTACCGTCACGCCCGCGGCGCGGGCACGTTCGATCACCGCGGCACGGTCTCCATCGAACTCGGGCGCGTCCAGATGGCAGTGGCTGTCGATCAGCTGCACGGGTCAGCGCTTGCGTGCAATGACCGCAGGCTCGATGGCTGGATCCTTGCGCCGCTTCCAGTTGGCCAGCAGCAAGGTGCCCAGCGCGAACAGGATCTCATCGATGAACGGGATGGGATCGGGCAGCAGCATGCTGATCACGAACAGTGCCGCGGTGATCTTGAACAGGGTCGGGTAGCGCAACTTGCGTGCCCAGGACATCAACGGCAGCAGTATCGGGCTGGACATGTGGGTGGCCTGCGGGAAGAGGAGGGGGACGCTCGCAATATTGCGACGAAGCCTGAATTTTGTAAGGGGCAGATGCGGAAATACCTGCCTCTGTTCAGCATTATCATGCTGGAATCCCCCCAGTCAGCGCGGATGGACCGCAAGGAGCCGACGATGAAGAGCAACACCACAACGATTCTGGTCGCCGCCGGCGCGCTGCTGGTGGGCGGTATTGCCACGGCGGCCTTCATGAGTGGGCGCGACAAGGCGCCGCTTGCCGCCGGCACCGAGGGGACGACTCCGGTGCTGGACAATTCCGCCTTCACCGACGATGCGGCGGTCAGCGATGCGCTGGCTGCCGGTGGCAAGCTCGACTACGCCGATGTGCTGAAGGTCGCTCCGGTGACACAGAAAGAGCGCGCCTATGCCACGGTGATCGGTACCGAGCCGGTGCGCGAAACCTCCACCACCACCGTGCCGCACGAGGTGTGCGAGGATGTGGTGGTGCAGGAGCGCCTGCCCGAGCGTGATGGCAATGTCGGTGGTACGGTCGCCGGCGCGGTGATCGGTGGCCTGCTGGGCAGCCAGGTCGGTGGCGGCAACGGCAAGAAGGCCGCGACAGCCGCCGGTGCGGTCGCCGGTGGTGTGATCGGCAACCAGGTCGACAAACGTCACGTCGGTGGTCGCGTCGTCAGCCGCACCGAGCGCCAGTGCCGCACCGAGAACACCACCTCCGAATCCTCGCGGGTAACCGGCTACAACGTCACCTACCGCAATGCCGACGGCAGCACCGGCACCATGCGGATGGACAGCAAGCCGGGCAACCGCATTGCGATGGGCAACACCGATCAGACCATCGGCTACGACGTGACCTACCGTTACGACGGCGCTGAAAAGACCGTCCGTATGGAAAGCCGCCCGGCCAGCGACCGCCTGCCGGTCATCGATGGCCAGGTGGTGACACAGACTGCCAAAGTGGATGCAGGTAGCACCCGCCAGTAATCGCAGTACTGTCGCGCATATCAAAAGGGCCGGCCTTGCCGGCCCTTTTCTGTTGCCGGCCCCCCGGAAATTGCTGCAGGCGCACTTTCCAACGGCCAGTGATTGCGGTGTGATGAGGGCGCATACGTTGTACCGGCCGCCACCTTCTGGAACCGTATCAATGGTGAAACCTGACGCTCCGTTGACTGTGCATGGCATGTCGACTTCGGGCAATTGTTACAAGGTGCGCCTGCTGCTTGAGCAGCTTGGCGCGCGCTATCGATGGATCGAGGTGGACAGCGCCGGTGGTCAGACCCGCACGCCGCAGTTCCTGGCGCTCAATCCCAATGGAAAAGTGCCGGTCGTGGAACTGGGCGACGGGCGCGTGCTCACCGAATCCAACGCCATCCTGTTCTGGCTGGCCGAAGGCACGCCCTTGCTGCCGGTTGATGGCTGGCAGCGTGCGCAGGCGCTGTCGTGGATGTTCTTCGAGCAGTACAGCCATGAGCCGTATATCGCCGTGGCCCGTTTCATCAGTGGCTGGGCACGGGACGACTCCCCACGCCGCGATGATCTGCCGCGCCTGCGCGAACACGGTCATGCCGCACTGGCGGTGATGGAGCGGCACTTGTCGCTCGCTACCTGGTTTACCGGGCCCGACTACGGCATCGCGGACATCGCCCTGTTCGCGTACACCGCCGTCGCCGAAGACGGGGGCATTGCGCTGTCCCCGTATCCGGCCATCCAGCAATGGCTGCAGCGGGTACGCGCGCAACCCGGCTTCGTGGCGATGCCCGCACCGGAGGCGCAGGTGCTTGCCCGTATCGCCACCCGCTGCTGAACCTTTTTTCCCCGCCCAACGCGACTGTCACGTGGAGTCTGTCTGCATGTTTGCCCGTGTACCGAATCCCCTTCCGGCCCGCATGAAGGGCCTGAACCGCGCCGAGATCTGCGATACCAATTTCATCGAATTCGTAACCGGGCTGGGCCAAGGGCCTGGCAAAGGGCCGCAGGACGGCGCGCCGGTGCTGCCGGGGAGCGCACTGGACGCCCGCGGCTTCCGCGAACTGTTCGAATCACAGCTGATCAGCCGTCATCTGGATCTGATGGCGCGGGTGTTGCGCGTCCAGAACAAGGTCTTCTACACGATCGGCTCCTCCGGGCACGAGGGCAATGCGATGGTCGCGCGTGCCGCGCGGCACACCGATCCGGCCTTCCTGCACTACCGTTCCGGCGGCTTCATGGCCGAGCGTTTCCGCAAATTGCCGGGCCTGGACCCTGTAATGGATTCGGCCCTGTCCTTCGCCGCCAGCAAGGATGATCCGGCCAGCGGCGGCCGCCACAAGGTGTGGGGCAGCAAGCCGTTGTGGGTGTTGCCGCAGACCTCGACCATCGCCTCGCACCTGCCCAAGGCGCTGGGCACGGCGATGGCGATCGAAGCCGGCAGGCGCGTGGGACATGCGCTGCCGATTCCCGACGACAGCATCACCATCTGTTCCTTCGGCGATGCATCGGCCAACCACGCCACCGCGCAGACCGCGTTCAATGCCGCCGCGTGGAGCAGTTTCCAGAAACTGCCGGCGCCGTTGCTGTTTGTCTGCGAGGACAACGGCATCGGCATCTCGGTCAAGACGCCGGAAGGCTGGATCGCCGAGAGCTTCCGCCATCGCCCGGGTCTGGACTATTTCCATGCCGATGGGCTGGATCTGGCCAGTGGCTATGCCGAGGTGCAGCGTGCGGTGGAGCATTGCCGCAAGACCCGGCGACCGACCTTCCTGCATCTGCGCACCACGCGGCTGATGGGCCACGCCGGTACCGATTTCGAGATCGAATGGCGCGCGCTGGAGGAGCTGTGCGCGGTGGAGGCGGGCGATCCGCTGCTGCGCTCGGCGCAGATCGCGGTCGAGTCGGGGCTGATGGACAAGGCCGAGGTGCTGGCGCTGTACGAACAGACCCGAAAGCGCTGCTTTGCCGCCGCCGAAGCGGCCGACCAGCGCCCGCGCCTGACCGGGCTGGCCGAGGTGATCGCTCCGCTGGCGCCTTACACGCCAGACAAAGTACAGGCGGAGGCCAGGCGGGGTGACTACCGCGAGCGGCGCCTGCAGGTGTTCGGCAGCGATGCGGCCTTGCCGGAGAACCAGCCGCCGAAGCATCTGGCCGTGCAGATCAACCAGGCCTTGCACGACCTGTTCGCCAAATATCCGGAAACGGTGCTGTTCGGCGAGGACGTGGCGCAGAAAGGCGGCGTCTATACGGTGACCAAGGGCCTGCAGAAAGCATTTGGGCCGCGCCGGGTGTTCAACACCCTGCTGGACGAGACAATGATCCTGGGTATGGCGCAGGGGTTTGCCAACATGGGCATGCTGCCGCTGCCGGAAATCCAGTACCTGGCCTACCTGCACAATGCCATCGACCAGGTACGCGGCGAGGCCTGTTCGCTGCAGTTCTTCTCCAACGACCAGTACCGCAACCCGATGCTGATCCGCATCGCCGGGCTGGGCTACCAGAAGGGCTTCGGCGGCCACTTCCACAATGACAACTCGATCACGGCCCTGCGCGACATCCCCGGTTTGGTGGTGGGCTGCCCTTCGCGCGGCGACGATGCCGTGGCGATGCTGCGCACCTTGGCGGCGCTGGCCAAGGTGGACGGCCGCGTGTGCGTGTTCCTCGAGCCGATCGCGCTGTACATGGGCAAGGACCTGTACGCAGCGGGAGACGGGCAGTGGCTGTTCCCATATCCGGCCCCGGAACAGGCGCTTACCCTCGGTGAAGGACGTGTTTACGGTGCGGGAAGCGAGGATCTGGTCATCTTCACCTATGGCAACGGTGTGCCCATGAGCCTGCGTGCGGCCAGGGCCATCGAGCAGGCGCAAGGCTGGAAGGTGCGGGTGGTGGACCTGCGCTGGTTGGTGCCGCTCAATGATGCCTGGATCGCCGCGCAGGCCAAGGGTGCCAAGCGGATTGTCGTGGTCGATGAGGGGCGGCATAGCGCCGGTGTCGGTGAAGGGGTGATCACCGCGGTGGTCGAGGCCGGTCACGGGGACATTCCGCTGCGGCGGGTGACCGGTGTGGACACCTATACACCACTGGCCGGCGCCGCGTTGCTGGTGTTGCCGGGGGAGAACGACGTGGTGGCCGCAGCGGCGCAGCTTGCGTGAGACACCGCTGGCACATGAACTCGGCTTCACGCGCGCCGGCCAGTGGTGTATAG
>NZ_LLXS01000003.1:0-3993 GCF_001431585.1 Stenotrophomonas pictorum JCM 9942
TAGTGTTAACAGGCCCTAGTCCGGTGGCAGCGGCGCCAGCGGCGCGTACCTCGGCAGCAACAGCAGCAATTTCGCCCATTTCCTGGGCGGCTGGTTCGCGCACAACACCCGGGTGAGCCGCAATCTGGCGCCCGAAATCGCCGGCCTGACGGCGCGCTACGCCAGTCCCGCCAGCGCCGCCGGTGTTGCCGTCGTCCCGCAATTTTCGAGCGGCTGCGCCAGCTCCTCCCACTTCGATGCCGCCGGCCGCGCCGCGATCAACCTTGCCGGGACCAGCGGCTGCGGTTCGCCGCCCACCCGGCGTCCGGCAGCTACCTGTTCCTCAGCGCCAGCACCCCGCCAGTGCTGCGCTCTCCGACCACCACGATGTGCTGCTGATCTCCGATGGCGGCACGCTGGTACGCACGCCGGCGGCGCACATCGCCCAGGTCGGCCGCAACACGCAGGGCGTGACCCTGATGCGCGTGCAGGCCGGCGAGAAGCTGCAGGCGATCGAGCGGCTGGATGTCTCGCTGGACGACGCCGATGCCGAATCAATTACGAGCGTCGACGCGGACAGCAGGGGCGAACAGTCGTAGCCTGCGCGGGCGGGGTCGGCAGTAACAATACCGGCATCGTCCCCGCCATCAAACGCGCTTACCTCTGGGCACCTTCGGGTGCCCAGATCATTTGCGGGCCGCGAAAAGCCGTCCGGACAGCCATATAGATCTCAAATCGAATTCAAATATCAGGTGATATACATTACCGTGGGAGTGACCTTTCGCTAGATCGATGACCTTGAACTTCCCCGACTGGAGTCCGTACATGTATTACAGCAGTGGCAATTACGAAGCCTTCGCCCGCCCGCGCAAGCCAGACGGGGTCGACGGCAAATCCGCATGGTTCGTCGGCTCCGGCCTGGCCTCGCTGGCCGGCGCCGCCTTCCTGATCCGCGATGGCCAGATGCCGGGCGAGCGCATCACCATCCTGGAGCGCATCGACGTGCCGGGCGGCGCACTGGATGGACTTGAGAAGCCGGACAAGGGCTTCGTGATCCGCGGCGGCCGCGAGATGGAGAACCATTTCGAATGCCTGTGGGATCTGTTCCGCAGCATTCCGTCGCTGGAAGTCGAGGGGGCCAGCGTGCTCGACGAGTTCTACTGGCTGAACAAGGACGACCCCAATTTCTCCCTGCAGCGCGCCACCATCGAACAGGGCAAGCCTGCGCCCGACATGGGCAAGTTCACGCTCAGCAAGGCCGCGCAGAAGGACATGCTCAAGGTCTTCATGGCCACGCGCGAGGAGATGGAGAACAAGCGCATCAACGAGGTGTTCGGTGAGGACTTCCTCGCCAGCAACTTCTGGATGTACTGGCGCACCATGTTCGCGTTCGAAGAGTGGCATTCGGCGCTGGAAATGAAGCTCTATCTGCACCGCTTCATCCACCACATCGGCGGTCTGGCGGATCTTTCCGCGTTGAAGTTCACCCGCTTCAACCAGTACGAATCGCTGGTGCTGCCATTGGTGAAGTGGTTGAAGGACCAGGGCGTGGTGTTCCAGTACTGCACCGAGGTGACAGATGTCGATTTCGACATCGATGCCACCAACGGACGCAAGCAGGCCACGCGCATCCACTGGAACCGCGACGGCCAGCCCGGTGGCATGGCACTCGGCCCCGATGACCTGTTGTTCATGACCATCGGCTCGCTGGTGGAAAACAGCAACGAGGGCGACCATAAGACCGCGGCGCTGCTGGACGAAGGCCCGGCACCGGCTTGGGATCTGTGGCGGCGCATCGCGGCCAAGGATCCGTCGTTCGGGCGGCCCGACGTGTTCGGCACGCACATTCCGGAGACCAAATGGGAATCCGCCACCATCACCACGCTGGACGCGCGCATCCCGAAGTACATCGAGAAGATCGCCAAGCGCGACCCGTTCAGCGGCAAGGTGGTGACCGGCGGGATTGTCACCGCCAAGGATTCCAGCTGGCTGCTGAGCTGGACGGTGAACCGCCAGCCGCACTTCAAGAAGCAGCCCAAGGACCAGGTCGTGATCTGGTTCTATGGCCTGTTCGCGGACGTGCCGGGGGATTACGTCAAGAAGCCGATGCAGGACTGCACCGGCGAGGAAATCACCCAGGAATGGCTGTATCACATGGGTGTGCCGGTTGAGGACATCGCGGAGCTTGCAGCCACGGGAGCCAACACCGTGCCGGTGATGATGCCGTACATCACCGCCTTCTTCATGCCGCGTCAAGCCGGTGATCGCCCTGACGTGGTGCCAGCGGGCGCTGTGAACTTCGCATTCATCGGCCAGTTCGCGGAGTCGAAGCAACGCGACTGTATCTTCACCACCGAGTACTCGGTGCGCACGCCGATGGAAGCGGTCTACACGCTGTTGGGCATTGAACGCGGCGTGCCGGAAGTGTTCAATTCCACCTACGACATCCGCACCCTGCTGGATGCACTGCACCAGCTGCGCGATGGCGAAGAATTGGCGTTGCCGGGCCCGTCGTTCCTGCGCGACCGCGTGTTGGCCAGGCTCGACCGCACCGAGATCGGTGCATTGCTCCACGACGCCGGCCTGCTGGCCGGGGAGGACGCATGAACATGACACAGGACACCACAAAGACCGTCGCCTCGCCCTCCGGCCTGCAGCGAGTGACCGTGCTGGGCACTGGCGTGCTCGGCGCGCAGATCGCCTTCCAGTGCGCCTTTCACGGCAAGAGCGTCACGGCGTACGACATTGACGCAGCAGCGCTGGAGCGTGCCCGCGACGCCCTGACGCGATTGGCTCAGACATATGCCGCCGACCTGCCGGGGACGACGCCCGAGGCGACCACCAGGGTCGCGGCGGCCATCGCACTGAGCAGCGACCTTGCGCAGGCCGTGCGCGACGCGGACCTGGTAATTGAAGCGGTGCCGGAGAAGCTGGAACTCAAGCGCTCAGTCTATGCCGAACTCGCCAGGCTGGCGCGCGAAGGCACCATCTTCGCCACCAACTCCTCCACGCTGCTGCCCAGTGCATTCGCGGATGCGACGGGCCGGCCGGAGAAGTTCCTGGCGTTGCATTTCGCCAATCACATCTGGCGCCAGAACACAGCGGAAGTGATGGGTACGCCGCAGACCGATCCTGAGGTGTTCGAGCAGGTGGCGCGCTTCGCTGCGGAAATCGGCATGGAACCGATCCGACTGCACAAGGAGCAGCCGGGTTACGTGCTGAATTCGCTGCTGGTGCCGTTGCTCAACGCGGCCGCCGCCTTGTTGTTGAAAGGTGTGGCGAGTCCGGAGGACATCGACAAGACCTGGCGAATCGGGACCGGCGCCAAGCTGGGGCCGTTCCAGATCTACGACATTGTCGGCCTGCGCACGGCGTACAACATCGCAAGCGCAAATCCCGCAACGCAGGGCTGGGCCGAATATCTCAAGGTGAACTACATCGACAAGGGTCGCCTGGGCGCCGGTGCGGGGGGTGGCTTCTACGATGATTGACGCCATGTCCGCCGCCCGTGCGTGCTCCGTCGGGAACGGTCACCGCACGCTGACGGCGTCCTGTGCAAGGCGGTGGCATACTGCCGCCCCGTCGCGCCGGAGCCGGCCGTGAGCCAAGCCCAACGCCACGCACGTCCGCTCAACCGCAGTGAATCGCAGGTCCGCACGCGCGCGGCGCTGCTGGATGCCGCCGAGGCGCTGATCGTGGAGCACTCGATCCCGGCGCTGTCGCTGCGCGCCGTCTGCACGCGTGCCGGCTATACGCAGGGGGCCTTCTACTCCAACTTCGCCGATCGCGAGGAGCTGCTGCTGGAGGTGATGGAGCGCAACCTCGAACAGAAGGCCGCCAGCCTGGAGCAGATGCTGGCGACCTGCGGCGACGCAGGTCTCGACGGCACCCTGGCGTGCATCCTGGATTGGCTGGACACCATCCACCATCGGGGCGAATGGGCGCGCATCGCCATGGAGCTGGGGTATAGGAAGTTCAACCGCCCTTTTTGGCGAGTCTGGCGGGTAGGAAGCG